>CAIXOA010000134.1 GCA_903920925.1 uncultured Microcaldota archaeon
CCGCACCAGCGGCCAGGCGCGACAGGATTGCCCCGCCCATGTTGCCCGCTCCGATGCATCCGATCCTTTTTTTTCCTTCCGTCATTCCAAGTCCCTGTGTCCGAATATGGCCGTCCCGATCCTCACCAGCGTTGCGCCCTCCTCCACGGCAATCCGGAAATCGGAAGACATCCCCATGGAGAGCTCGGCAAGGGCAAGCCCCAGCGACCCGTTGATCTCTTCCAGCAGCCGCTTCGCCGCCCTGAAAGTATCCCGAATGACGCCCTCGTCATTGGTGAAAGGCGCCATGGTCATGAAGCCATGCAGGTCCAGGTTCTTCAGTTCCATCACCCGATCCGCCAGGTCCCGTGCTGAAGAAGGTGCAATGCCGCTCTTGCTCTCTTCGCCCGAGGTATTCACCTGGATAAGGACCTTCTGCTTCTTGACGATCCGTCCGGCTTCCCGGTCCACTGCCACGGCGGTTTCAAGCTTATCAATGGAATGGATCAGGTCGAAGAGCTGTACCGCCTCACGCGCCTTGTTCGACTGGAGGTGCCCCACCATGTGAAAGATGAAGTCTCCTCTCAGGTTGGGGATTTTCCTTTTCGCTTCCTGGACCTTATTTTCCCCGAATACCCTGATCCCCGCGTCAATCGCCTCCTGCACAATCGATTCATCGAATGTTTTGCTAACAGCGATTATGCGAATCCCGCCGGGGCTCCTTCCGGAGGCCGCAGCAATAGCTGCAATCTCCTTCTCAATCCTCGTATAGCTGTCGATAATGCTCATCTATCTATATCATTCCGCTGCGCGGGCCCGTGCAGCTAATAGAAACTCGCAGTGTTTTCACAGCCCGATCGGGCTGTGAAAATATACAAACACAAATTTTTGTCTGCATATCATATATCAAATTAAATTGCAAGCCTTTTTAATCTTCCTCCAACATATCAACATCAAGGGGCTCTCCCTTCAATGGGTCCTTCCGTAGAAGCATTCCTTTGGAAGGACAGGAGTCCTGGCACACGCCACACCCCATGCAGCGTGCATGATCCACCGCTGCTTTGCCTGTCGCTTCGTCCATCATGATGGCGCTGAAGGGACAGATATCCGCGCAGATCCCGCAGGCAGTGCAATCTTCATTCACTTCCGCGGCGTAGCCCGACGGAGCGAGGAAGGGGACCGCGCCTTTCAGCTTGTTCCACATGACCATGCCCATGCAGCAGCAGCTGCAGCAGTTGCAAATGGCAATCAGCCGGTTCCCCATCTCCTTTTTGAAATAGGCTGTATGGACATCGCCGCGCGCATGGGCCTTTTCCAGCACCGTGAGGGCTTCATCCTTCGAGCATTTCCTGAAGCGGGGGTTATTCGCCGCGATGAAAGACGCGAAAGGGTCTCCCATTATTAGGCACGCCTCCATCTCGGATTCCGGCACGCACGGCTTCGGCTGGTTCTGGCGGCACGCACAGATGCCCACCGCCATGGCCCCGGGGTTCTCAAGGATAACATCGCGGGCAATCTTAAAGGGCACAACCCTCTCCGGCACCCGGTAGCTGACCGGCACGTTCAGAGAGACCAGCTTGCGGGCATCATCGTGTTGCATGACCTTGCCGTGGTAGATATTGGTGTCCCTGCTGGGAGCAAGCATCGCGATCTGCTTCACGTAAGACCTGAGCATGGCGTCAACGGAAGGACCGGGATAGTTCCGGGGCTCGGCCGTGGGCATACCAAGGGTCTGCAGCACCGTATAGGCGAAATGATCCATGTGCTTGAGATACAGGTACGCGA
>CAIXOA010000135.1 GCA_903920925.1 uncultured Microcaldota archaeon
AGGACAATGGAGGAATAATCAAGTTCGACCCGGAAAACGACATCGCGGTGAAGGTGGAGACGCACAACGCGCCATCCGCGCTGGACCCCTACGGCGGTGCGCTGACCGGAATCCTCGGCGTGAACAGGGACGTGCTCGGAACCGGGCTGGGCGCGAAGCCCGTCGCGAACGTGAACATGCTCTGCTTCGGCTTCCTGGACGAGAAGGATGTGCCGAAGGGCTGCCTGCACCCCAGAAGAATCGCGAAGGGGGTTGTGCGGGGCATTGAGCACGGCGGGAACATGTGCGGCATACCAACGGTGAATGGTTCGATTGTGTTTGAGAAATGCTATACCGCGCGCCCGCTGGTGTATGCGGGAACGGTCGGGATACTCCCCCACATGATTGGGGAGCGGGAGACGGCGCGGAAGGAGATCAAGCCGGGATATTTGGCTGTAATGGCCGGAGGAAGAATCGGGAAGGACGGAATTCATGGGGCAACCTTCTCTTCACAGCAGTTGACTACCGGAATTGCGGGGAGCGTGGTGCAGATAGGGGACCCCATTACGCAGAAGAAAGTAATAGACATGACGCTGGAGGCGAGGGATTTGCGCCTCTACGAGGCGATCACGGACAACGGGGCCGGGGGGCTCTCCTCAAGCATAGGCGAGCTCGCGCAGTTCAGCGGCGGGTGCGAGGTATACCTGGACAAATGCCCGCTGAAATACCCGGGCCTTGACCCCTGGGAGATATTGCTTTCGGAATCGCAGGAGAGGATGACGCTCGCTGTGCCTCCGGAAAAACTGGAGGGCGTGATGCGGCTGGCAAAGAAGCACGACGTGGATGTGACCGTGGTCGGGAAGTTCACGGACTCCGGGAAGTTCCACATAATGTTCGGGAAGAGCACGGTCGCTTGCCTTGAAATGGAGTTCCTGCACGGGGGGGTGCCTCCGATGAGATTGAAGGCGGTGTGGAGGAAGAGGATGCTGGCTCCTCCGGACAAAAAGCCGCTGGAGCACGGCGAGGCGCTCAAGAGGCTGCTCGCATCCCCGAACATCACCTCGAAATGGTGGGTCATAAGGCAGTACGACCACGAGGTGCAGGGCGGGAGCGTGATAAAGCCCCTAATGTACAACGACGCGCCGGGCGACGCGGGCGTGATAAGGCCCATCTTGGGGAGGAAGGACGGGCTCGCGATTGCGCACGGGATTTGCCCGCGCTACATAGAGGATGCGTACTGGATGGCCGCGAACGCGGTGGACGAGGGGGTGAGGAATGCGGTTGCGGCTGGCGCAAAGTTCGGATACCTTGCGTGCCTGGACAATTTCTCCTGGCCGGACCCGATAAAGGGACCGCGGAATCCCGACGGCGACTTCAAGCTGGCGCAGCTCGTGCGCGCGGCGAGGGGGATGCACGACGCGGCCGTTGCCTATGGGATACCGATAATATCCGGCAAGGACAGCATGAAGAACGACTATTGTGTGGGCGAGGAAAAATATTCCGTCAATCCCACGCTGCTCGTGACCGTGGTGGGGAAGGTGGACGACGTGGCCACCGCGGTGAGCTCGGATTTCAAGGAGACCGGGGACGCCATTTATGTGCTCGGCACAACCCGCAACGAGCTGGGCGGGAGCGAGTATTACAAACTGCATGGCGGGGTGGGCGAAGGGATGCCCCACGTGGATTTCAAGGAGAACATCCCGCTGTATGCCGCGCTGAGCAGAGCCGCCGAGAAGGGAGTTGTCAGGAGCTGCCACGACGCTTCGGATGGCGGGCTGGCAACCGCGTTCGCGGAGTGCGCGATGGGCGGGGCGGTGGGCGCGGACCTTGACCTTTCGCTTATGGCGAGGGAAACGGACGAGGAGGCGGCCATGCTGTTTTCGGAAAGCGCAGGAAGGTTCATAGTGAGCGTCAGCGAGAAGGACGCGTTCAAATTTGAGAAGATAATGTTCGGGACGAAAACGAAAAAGGTGGGCAGGGTGCGCGGGGACAAGAGGGTCGTCATCCGCTACAAGGACGGCAACCTCATAAACGAGGACGTGTTCGCTCTGCGCGAACTCTGGAACGAGGGGTTGAAATGGTGAAGGCGAAGGCGCTTGTGCTGAACGGATACGGAATCAACTGCCCGTATGAAACGGCATATGCAATAACCGCCTCCGGCGGGGAGGCGGAGATAAGGCACGCGAGCGAGGTGTTGGGCAACCCAACGATGCTCCAGGATTATAACATGCTTGTGCTTCCCGGCGGGTTCTCTTTCGGGGATGACATCGCATCCGCGAAAGTGCTTGCGAACAGGCTCAAATACCGGGCGAAGGATGCGCTGCAAAAGTTTGTGGATGATGAAAAACTGGTGATTGGAATCTGCAACGGGTTCCAGGCGCTCGTGAAGATGGGGCTGCTGCCGAAGCCGGATTTTGTGCAGAGGGTGACGCTCACCTACAATGCGTCCGGGAAATTTGAGGATAGGTGGGTGAGGCTGAAGATGAATGTGAAAAGCCCTTGCGTCTTTACAAAAGGAATCGAATATCTCGACCTTCCGGTCCGGCATGGGGAGGGGAGGTTCATACCGGCGAGCCGGGAAATCCTTGAGGAAATGGTGGGCAAACAGCTGACGACGTGCTACTATGTGAATTCAAGGGGCGAGTTTGCGGACTACCCGTTCAACCCGAACGGCTCGGTCCTGAATGTGGCGGGCGTGTGCAGCGAGAACGGGCGCATATTCGGGCTGATGCCCCACCCGGAGGCGTTCAACCATTTTACCAATCATCCTGGGTGGACAAGGGGCGCGGCGAAGCGGGGGGAAGGCCTGAAGATTTTCAAGAATGCCGTGGAGCACATCGAGGCCAATCTGTAGGTGAATAATTGAGGAGACTCCAGGCCTTCAGGGTTTCAGGGAAGAATTCCCTCAACCATTGGACGCGCTTCAGGAACCCCTTGCGGGTGGCGTATAATTTCGCTGTCATCTCACTTTCAAGGTACGCCCCCTCGCTGGCGCTGAAACGGCTCCTGTTGCGGATGACCGGGATGAAGGTCGGGAAGGACGCGGCTGTCGGGCTCATGGCGATGTTCGATGTGTTTTATCCGGAACTGATCGAGCTGGGCGAGAACTGCATAATCGGCTATAATGCGGCGGTGCTCGCGCATGAGTTCTTGAAAGACGAGCTCCGGACCGGGAAAACAATTATCGGGAAGGATGCCATGGTCGGGGCGAACACGACGGTGCTCGCTGGCGTGGAAATCGGGGAGGGCGCGGTCGTTTCCGCGGCTAGCCTCGTGGATGCGGATGTGCCGGCAGGTTCGTTTGTGAAGGGCAACCCGATGCAGGTGCTGAAGCGGGCAGAATATTTTAATAAGTAAAGCGTGTTGATGTTCGCAAATGTCTTGGTGGTATGATGAAGGTTGAATTTGCAAGGAAGGATTTCGGCTCTGTTTCCGCGGATTTGCTCGTGGTGCCCTGCTTCAGGGGGAAAATCCCCTCCTGGGCGCATGCCGAGCTTGTGAAGGCAGGTGTGGAGAAGGATTTTGTAGGCGAGAAGGGGCGTTCCTACCTCCTTCCTGCGAAGGGGAAGCCATACAAGAGGCTTATGCTGATAGGGCTTGGCAGGGAGAAGAGCATAGAACTGGATGAGTTCAGGCTTGCGGCTGCAAAGGCGGTCCGCGGGGCAAAGGGCGCGCATCTTAAGGATATGGCGGTGCTCCTGGATTTCAACGGTGCGATGAGGCATTCCGAAAAGGACGTGGCGGCCGCGGTGGTGGAGGGCGCCCTGCTTTCTGACTTGAAGCTGGAGCCATACAAGAAAAAGAAGAAGGAGGATAGGAAGTTAGACCGCCTGGTCTTGATTTCCAAACTGGACCTGGCCGCTGCGGTAACCGAGGGCAGGATACTCGCGGAATCGCAGAATTATGCCAGGCTGGTTTCCGTGGAACCGGCCAACATAATGACACCGCGGAAGCTGGCGGATGCGGCAAGGGCGCTCGCCAAGGAGTATGGCCTTGGCTTCAGGGTGATGGGGAAGGGCGAGTTGGAAAAGAAAGGCATGAACGGCATACTTGCGGTCTCCCGTGGGAGCGTTCAGGAGCCCGTCCTCATAGAGCTGAAACACAATGAAGGGAAAAAAATGCCGCATGTGACGCTGGTGGGCAAGGGAATCACCTTTGACAGCGGCGGGATAAGCATCAAGCCGTCCAAAGGAATGGACACCATGAAATTCGACAAGTGCGGCGCCGTGATGATGCTGGGGGTCATGCGCGCGGCGGCTGAGATGAATATTCCCTTAAGGATAACGGCGCTGATGCCCGCGACCGAGAA
>CAIXOA010000136.1 GCA_903920925.1 uncultured Microcaldota archaeon
CACTTACAATAGGACTCTGCTTAGCAGGGCGCTGAGCGGGACGGAATTGGGCGAAACGAACCTTAGCGGCTTGCTTGCGGGAAATTCAACCGGGAACCTTACGAGGCCGAACTATGTGCAGCCCCCGCAGCAGCTGAACCAAATTCTCATACCGACAAATGCGCTCGCCATAATATTCATAATAATAGCATTGGCTGGGTGGTGGGCCTACAGCAGGGGGAATGGGATGGGTTAGCGGCGGGGAGGCAGGAAAAAATATATAAATGCCATTATCGTAACCAACAACGGAGATTGGATGGCAGATAAGGACGTGGTTCAGGCTCTCTTTTACATAGAGCCCAAAACGCCGCACAACAGGGTGCAGCATATCGGCTGCCGGCTTGTACTGACCGAAAAACTGATACACGCAGGATTCACCAGGGGCGGAGTGTTCAACCTTCCCGATGGCCGCGTGGAAGTGCTTATCGAGGGAAGTAAGAGAGACATTGAAACATTCTACCAGGAAGCAAAAGAAAACCTTGTCAGATGGCTGGAAGAGAAGACAGACAACAAAGAGAGACTGAAGCAGATGATTGGGAACCCGGGGATAACCCTTTCGGCCCTGGAATTCAAAAGCGGGCTTCTTATTTTAGACGTGGGCCTTTTCAGCCATTCCCTTGAAATGAACCAGTTGGAAAAAGGGGTTGACGTTTATTACACCCTAATGCAGGCGTTTAGGGAGAATTCAGCCGCTTATCAAGAGTTGATGGGTGCATTTAAGCATAATTCCGAAGTATTCAGGCAGAATTCCGGTATTTATGGCGAACTGAGGGATACAATCAAGGGGCTGAACAGGCTTTTGGATGAGAAGCTCAGCAAGAGCTAGATTTTCATCTTCCTTACAACCACTCCCGCTTCCTCTAATAATTTGAGCGCATTTTCGTGCAATGGATAGTCCGCGTTGTAGACCACTTCCTTAATTCCTGCATTTATTATCATCCTCGTGCAGTAGAGGCAGGGGCAGAAGGTGGAATAGATGGTGGAATCCTTTACGCTAATTCCGTGGTAGGCGGCCTGCACTATTGCGTTCTCCTCCCCGTGGGCGCAGTAGCACTCCTCCAATTTTGTCCCGCTCTCCGCGAAGCTGTTGCAGCGCGGGCAACCCCCCTCGTTGCAATTTTTAGTTCCGCGGGGGGTCCCGTTGTATCCCGTGGAGATTATCCTCTTGTCGCGCACAATCACTGCGGCCACCTTCCTCTTGATGCAGTTGCTGCGGGTGGCAACCTGCCTGGCGATGCTCATGAAATACTCGTCCCAGGAGGGGCGGTCGGAGTGGAATTCCTTGGAGAGCTGGGAGAGGAGCGCGTCCCATTTGTCATAAAGGTCCTGCAACTCCGCGCCGTTCTCTATCTTCCTGTCGGCCATCTTGGTTGTTTCCCCTAAATTCTGGCCCTCTTTTTTCATTTCCGCCTCTTCTATTACCTTGAAGGCCTCGAAGGTCTGGGGGTCGCTCTCGCGCTTGCGCGCTCTCATCCTCTCAAAACGGATTTCTGCAGGGGACTGGACGTGCACGAGAACAAAATTGCGGAGTTTCTTGAGTTCCCTCACTTCCCCCGGGTTCCGTATGGAATCTATTATGTAGTTCCGGTCCTTCTCCATCTTGTGCACGGCGCGCTGGGCGAGGATGCCCTGGCCGAAGCGGGCGCGCATGTCATTGCCCTTCGCAATCATGGACTCGCGGGTTATCTCCGCGTTCTCCTCCGCCAATTCCTCGCGTATGAAATCGGACAATGAGAGATAATAGAAGCCGCGCTTCTTCAAATACTCCGCGCTGATTCCCTTTCCCGAGCAGTTTTCCCCGGTCAAGCCGATTACAAGAGACATAAGGACAACCCCGGCAGATAATTGGCTGATGGAATTTAAAAAACGGTCGGGAATTCACAAGTCTTCCAGCGAAACAAAACGGCCGGTTTTGCGCCTGATGTCTTTCTTCCCTTCTTTGACAAGTGATTTTTCTTTTTTTGTCAGCTTGTTGAAATCGCACATAGAGACGCATTCCTGTTTTATTGCTTATAAAACTTCGCGCTACTTCGCGTAAATGAAAAACGCTATCCCGGAGATGGCTGCGACTGCCGCAGCCGCCCCGAAAGCAGTAATGGCGCCAAAGGTTGCCCAGAGCGCGCCGAAAAGCACGCTCGCCGGAAGATAGACCGCGCCCACCGCGGTGTTGTAGGCGCCAAGCGCCATGCCCCTCGTTTTCTCATCGGTCATGTCGGAAATGTACGCCTTGTTCACGGACTCGTCCGCGGCGACGAATGCGCCGTAGATTGCAAAAAGCGCCGCAATCTGCCAGAGGGCGGTGGCAAACGCGAATCCCACGCAGATGGCTCCATAAAGAAGGAACGAGCCGGCGATTACGGGCTTCCTTCCAATCCTGTCCGAGAACTGGCCTATGGGGACGGAGGAGAGCATGTACACCACATTATAGAGGATGTATACGAGCAGGATGTCCTGGGTGCTGATGCCCAATTCGTTCGCGCGGACTATGAGGAGGGCGAAGCTGAAGTAGGCGAGGGAGAAGAGGCAGGAGATTATGAGGAATCTCTTGTAATCCGAGTGGAGAAGGGCGAGGGATTTCCAGAAATTGGGCCTTTCCTTCTTTTCCTCGGGCGGAATTTGGGGCTCCCGCACGAAAAATATTATCACCGCCACCGCGAGGAAGGCGGGGATGAGCGCAAAGAAGAATACATCCCGGTACGCTGCCTCCGCACTTCCGAAATATGAAAGTATTACGTAGGCGAGCGCCGGGCCAGTGACCGCCCCAAGGGTGTCCATCGCGCGGTGGAGGCCGAACGCCTTCCCGCGGACGTCCTTTTCCGAGGAGGCGGCGATTATCGCATCGCGGGGGGAGGTGCGGATGCTCTTCCCTATCCTGTCCAGCCCGCGGAAAACAAGGACCACGGGCCAAGTTGTGGCGAGCGCTATCCCGATTTTCGAGACCGACGAGAGGCCGTAGCCGTAGATTACGAAATTCTTCCTCTTTCCGGA
>CAIXOA010000137.1 GCA_903920925.1 uncultured Microcaldota archaeon
CCCGGCTCCACGGTTGCGTTGAGCAGGCGCGTGGGCCAGAGATGGAGGCTCGCGGGCTGGGGCAAGACGGTCTAAGGTTTCCCGTTTCCAGTTTTCAATCCGCGCAAAAGTATAATTTTCTTATTTCCTCTCCGCTAACCACTAATCGATAAATGCAATTCTTCCCTTCCGCGTTCCAACCAATCTTCAAATTCTCCAGTTCCATCTGCCTTCCCAGCTCTTCTTCATTTACCGAAGCCAATTCCGTCCCGTCAATCAAATTCGGCCTGTATTTTACCCCGAACCCAACAATTCCTTCCTTCCCAACCGCCGCGTAATTCACTACATAATCCGAAACCGCCAGCAATCTCCCTTCCTTCGTGAGCATGCTTACATCACCATTCGCCTTCGTCCCTGCCATCGCGGAAAAGATGAGGATATTATTCAGCATGAGCATTATCGGAATCGCGCAGAACAGCAGGTCGAAAGTAGCGACAGCTTTAGATTGGTTCCCCATGTATGTTTCCACACCCCGCAATTATTCTCCCCGATGAATTTCCCACCACCACTTTTCCATCCCCCGCCATTATGTGCGCAGGAATGTCCGCGCTCACCCTCCCGGCCCAGCACCCCGCGCCCAGTGCAGAAGCCGTCTCCTCCGCCCCCATCCTTGAGGATATGCTTCCAGCAAGCGTCCTTTCGCTCTTTTCCAGCTCAATTATCCCCGCTATTATGATAGAAATGAATGCAAGGAACACCGCAAACGCCAGAAGGAATTCCGCGCTCACTTGTGCCTTCATCTCGACCGCTTTTTTAGTCCCGTCCTTCTCCGACATAAAGCGGAACGGTTCGCAAACATCGGCCCATAGTCCCCTCATCTTATCTCCTCCCCAATCGGAAACACGGATACTCCCGCAACATCAAATTTCTCGGAATAAACCGAAACCCCGACCGCCCCCTCCACAAACGGGTTGGGCGGCTCCGGACCTTTCAGCAGCACATAGTCCCCAGCATCCGGCACAATGCCTTCCTGCACCACCTGCACGAACGCATCGCATTCCTTGTTTGAAATTTCGGAGCACAATTCGCACCCCTCCGCCCTTCCGTCCTCCCTCATCTTCTTCGGCAGCCCGTCCAGCTCGCTCCCAGATGCGTACCCACACCAAACGAGCACCTCGAAATCCCCGTCCCATCCAGCGTAATCCCCCAATCTGGAAAGGGAAAGCATCACCCCTTCCTTCAAAGCCGCCTCCCGCCCCTGCGGCGTCCTCGCCTCCGGGGGAGTAATCAAATCATAGGCAGCTCCGGCGCTTTTCAATCCGTAAGATGTTGCCTCGTAAATATTCTCCTTCACATTCCTCTCCAGGTATTCCATCCTCGCAATCCCAATCGCATCCTCGTTGGAATAAGAATGCGAAGAAGCCAGCAGAAGCCCCAGTGCGGCAAATAAGGAGAGCGCGGCAAGCACAATCAGGAACGAAACGTACCCACGCACGCATTATTTTCTGCAGAGAGGATAAAATACCTATTCCTCATCCTTATTCCGCATGAGGGTCCGCTCAATAGACATATTCCGCGGAATCACGGTGGTGCTGATGGTCTTTTTCAGCATCTACGGCGTCCTTAGCTCCACCCCGGGCTTCCTGCAGCACAACAAGCCCAATTCAGTCCATTTTGGGGATTTCGTGCTCCCGATGTTCCTCTTCGCGAGCGGAATGTCCCTCGTCTTCTTCGCAAAAAAACGAGAAAAGGAAAGCCACCTGAACTATGCGCTTGACTGCGCGAACCGCATCACCCAGCTCGTACTAGTCTCCCTCCTCATAACCCTTCTGGCCGGCCGTTTCCTGCAAATGGACGAAGTGATGCTCAACACGCTTCTTTTTGTTCCGTCCCTTCTCCTCATTATTCTCGCACTTCCCGAGCTTGCAATCGCCGCCATCGCGCTCCTGGTATTCGCCCTTTATTTCGCTCTCTCCGCGTCTGGTATGTTCCCGGATTTCTCAGCCGCCTACCTTGGCGGCTATCCCGCCGCCCTTTTCTACCTGCCTGTGATGCTGGGGGGCGTAATCGCGGGAAAGAGAATCCTTGAAGGCAAAAGCACCAATCCCGTTCTCTTCGCCTCAGCCATAGCTTTCGTTGCCCTCCTTTTGCTTGCGCCGCCCTACAAGACGGACGTATCGCCCTCCTTCATGGCGCTGGCAATCCTTCTTTCACTCATTCTATTCAGGGCAGTGGAAATCCTGCTCGCCAAAAGCCAGTCCGCGATTTCCTCCTTTTTCGAATACCTGGGCAGGAATCCGATAAGGTACTGGGTGCTGATGTTTGTACTTCTGCTAGTTCCAATCAACATCTATGCCATCGCTTCTGGCGACGAGATTCCCTTAGAACTCGGTGCCGTACCGTCTTTCCTAATCTCTATTGTCTGCGTAATCCTCCTTTTC
>CAIXOA010000138.1 GCA_903920925.1 uncultured Microcaldota archaeon
CCCGCGGCAGGAGAAGGTTCTAGCTTCACATTTTCTTTGCTTTTATTCTTATTATTCTTCCGTCTATTTCCCAGCTCTGCTCCTTTTCAGGGAGCGGGCCGAAGGACAGTTCCTTGGCATGTGTAAGGTCTGCTATCCTCCCTTCGTGCTTCTGGAGTATGGCCTCGAGGCCCTTCTCCACGTCTATCTTAACAGAAATGTGGTCCTTCTCCACGAGGTTCATCTCCTTCCTGAGGAGCTGTATCCTGCGCACCACCTCGTTGCGCATCGCCTCCTCGTATAGCTCCTCGTGCATTTCGGAGTCTATGAATATCTTCCCAAGGGGAATCTCGGCTGAGGGGAACTGCCTCTCCTCCTCGCCCGCGGAGATTGTTTTTACATTAAGGAGCTTGCAGAGCGCCGGGGAGAGGGTGTCCACCGCCTCCGCGAGCTCGTGGGAGGATGTCTTCACGTAGGCCTCGGCGAGCGGCCAGCGGAGCTTCACCCCGCTCTTCTGCCTCAGCTCAAGGAATGCGGGGAGGATGGCGCGGGCCATCTCGAACTTCTTCTCGAGGAGGAGGTCTATATGCGCCGCGTCCGCATCCGGAATCGCGAACATGGATATGCTCGCCTCTTTTTCCACTTTCTGGAAGAAATTCTGGTAGATGTATTCGGAGACGAACGGGCAGATTGGCGAGAGCATCTTAAGGAGCGCAAAAATTGATTCGTAGAGCGCGTAGAGCGCCCCGTCCCCCTCGCCCCTCGCAATCCTGTCCTTCGCGACCTTCATGTAGAACTTGCTCAAATCCTCGACCAGGAAAACCTTGAGCGCCTTGGCCGCGCGGCTCATCTCATAATCCTCAAAGGCCGCGTTGTATTCCTTGAGCGTGGAATGGAGCCTGGAGAGGAGCCACTTGTCCTCCATTGCGAGCTCGGGCGCTTCAGTTTTCTTCTGCGGGTGGAAGCGGGTGAGGTATACGTAAAGGTTCATGAGTATGTCAAGCGTCCCGTGCGCCTCGCCTATTTCGGTCCAGCTGAACTTCTGCTCCTCCCATAGGGTGTTGGAAAGGCCCCAGAGGCGGAACGCGTCCGCGCCCCCCTTTTCCAGAATTTCCTCAAGCGGGACGAAATTCCCCACGGATTTGCTCATCTTCTCCCCGTGCTCGTCCACGAAGAAGCCGTGCATTATCACCCGCTTGTAGGGCGCGCAGTCGTTCTTCACTATTCCCGAGCCGAGGAGGGAGTAGAACCATCCCCTTATCTGGTCCTGGCCTTCCAGGATTGCGTCAGCCTGCCCGTATATCCTTCTCTCTTCGGGCGTCAGCGATGCCCAGACTGCGTTGCCGGAATCGAACCAGACGTCCAGCACGTCCTTCACGCGGTGCATCTCCCCTCCGCACTTGCATTTGAACGTGTAGGAATCTATGTAGGGGCGGTGGAGCTCCTTTATCCCCTTGAGCTCGGACGCGTCGCCCAGCACCTTCACCTCCCCGCAGGATCCGCATTTCCAGATTGGCAGGGGAATGCCCCAGTAGCGCTGGCGCGAGATGCACCAGTCCGGCGCGTTCGTGACGAATTCCTTGAAGCGCGTCTGGGCGAAATCCGGGTGCCAGCGGGACTTGTCTATCTCCTCCATCATCCTGTCCTTCATCTTCGAGACTTCGATGAACCATTGTTTTGTAGTAAGAAATATGAGCGGGGTCTTGCATCTCCAGCAGTGGGGGTAGCGGTGCTTCACCCTGGACTCGTGGAGGAGGGCGCCCCTCGCCTTCAGGATTTCTATTATTTCGGGATTCACGGCACGCACGTTCTTCCCGGTGAGCTGGCCCGCCGCCTGGGTATAATTTCCCATCCCGTCCACGGGCGAGAACGCCTCGATGCCGAAGCGTTTCCCTATGATGAAGTCCTCGGGGCCGTGGCCCGGCGCGCAGTGCACCAGCCCGGAGCCCTCTTCCAGCGTTACGAACTCGTCGCTGAGCACGACCTTCCTGTCGTATTCCTTCGCAATCAAATCCTGGAACGGGTGCTCGTATTGCGTTCCGTTCAGTTTTTTTCCGATGAACTCCTCGAGGACGGTTCCGCTGAGGTTCAGGAGGCCGAGGATGTGGTCCATCCTGTCCTTAGCGACTATCCAGACCTCGTCGCCCACTTTTACGCGCACGTACGGAAGGTTGGGATGCACCATCACCGCCATGTTGGAAACCAGCGTCCAGGGGGTGGTGGTCCATATCACGAGGAATTCGTTGTCCTTCTCCTTAACGCGGAATTTCACGAAAATGCTCGGGTCTGTCTCGTCCCCGTACTCCAATTCGTAATTCGCCATCGTGGTCTCGCACCGGTAGCAGTAGGGGAGGACGTAAACCCCCTCCTTCAGGAGCCCCTTCTCCTGCGCCTTCGCGATGGTCGCCCAGGAGGATTCGATGTATGGGTCCTTGTAGGTGATGTAAGGGTTGTCCCAGTCCATCCAAACCCCCAAAGACTGGAACTGCCCGCCCATCACCCCGATGTATTTAGTGGCGAACTCCTTGCAGTGCTCTATGAATTTTTCTATCCCCTTCTCCTCTATCTGCTGCTTGTTCTTGATGCCCATCTCCTTCTCAACCTTTACCTCGATGGGCAGCCCGTGGGTGTCGTAGCCGGGCTGGACGCGCACATTTTTCCCCTTCCCCCGCTGGTACCTGCAGAGCGCATCCTTCGCGCACTTGTTCCATCCGGTCCCGGGGTGGATTTGCCCGGTGGCGTAGGGCGGCCCGTCGCAGAAGTAGTAGTGCTCGCCGGAGGCGCGCGCCCCCTTCACCTTGGAATATATGCTTTCCTTCTCCCAGAACTTGAGAATCTCGGATTCAACTTTCTTGTGATCGTACATCCACGCACCTTACTTACTGTTTCTTCTCTTTCTTGAAAAGGGAGGCCCTCATCGGGCCCATGAACGAGAGCAGGAGCACCGCCGCGGCCGGGAAGGCGAGCGTCGGGATTATGAGGAGCCCCAGCTCGGTCTTCACCGAGGCGACGAAGAGCGCCACCAGGAGCAGGATGAATGCGTGCAGCGGCTTGAGCCCGATCTCGCCGCCCTTGAGGGAGATGAGGTACCCAAGCACCGCGGAGGAGAGCAGCGCCAGGAACGAATAGAGCGGCTGCGCCCCCAGGTTGAAGAGATTGAGGAATATCGCCGCAGCCGAGAAGAGCAACGAAAGGAAGAGGGCGAATATCGCCTCTCTCTGCTTGTCATCCATGTTTTTCACTCAGAATACCTTTTCCCCGACGTATATCTTTATGCCGTCCGGGGTTATCTTGTACGGAACTTTATCGCGCACGTGGTCGGTCCCCCTCATCTTGTAGACCTCGAGGGCCTTTATTCTCGTCTCGCCCTTGCCGAGGTTGTAGAGGTTTATGATTCCGTCCATGACGAAGTGCTCGATTTCGAAGCCCGTCGCCGCGAGGTCCTGGCCCGGGGCCTCCACCGCCATGAGCGCGGTGCAGTCCAGGCTCCTGAGCAGGGAGAAGAACTCGAAGATGGTCTGCCTGTAGTCGCTTATGTCCTTGAACGACATCCTTATCATTGTCGCGGAGTCTATCACCGCGCGCTTCACGTCGTTCTTGCTTATCGCCTCCTCCAGGACCTCGGCGATGGACTCTATCTCCAGCTTGTCCGGCTTCACAATCTCGAGGTTCCCCTTCTTCACCAGTTTGTCCACGTCCGTGAAGCCTGAGAAGGTGTTTGCCATGTTGTCGAGGAAGTCGTCCGGCGTCTCCTCGAGGGAGATGTAGATTCCGTTCTCGCCCATCTTCGCCCCGTGGTAGAGATATTCGAAGCAGAACGAGGACTTCCCCGCGCCCGGGCCCCCGTAGACCGCGACGTGCCTGTGCAGCGGTATTCCGCCATTGAGTATTTCATCCAAACCAGATATTCCGGTCTTAACCCTGTCCATAATTACCACTTCAGAACGTATTCGGCTGGAAACCCTTAAAATACTGCGTCTCCAATTTCCTATTGGGTTTTCACATGGCTGATGAACTTCTTCCCTGGACCGAGAAATACCGCCCGAAAAAACTGAAGGACGTCGCCGGGCAGGAGAACAACCTGAGGACGCTGGAGGCGTTCGTGCAGAAGAAGGACATGCCGAATTTGCTTTTTGCGGGCCCTCCCGGGGTGGGGAAGACCACCGCGACGCTCGCCCTTGCGCATGAGCTGTACGGAAATGAGCTGGACGGAAAGATTTTGGAACTGAACGCGAGCGACGAGCGAGGCATAGACGTTGTCCGCGGAAAAGTAAAGGATTTCGCCCGGAGCGTTTCCCTGCGGGACATCCCCTTCAAGATAGTCTTTTTGGACGAGGCGGACGCGCTCACCCCTGAGGCGCAGCACGCGTTGCGCAGGACCATGGAGATTTATTCCGGGCAGACGCGCTTTATCCTGAGCTGTAATTATTCCTCAAAGATAATAGAGCCAATCCAGAGCCGTTGCGCAATTTTCAGGTTCGTCCCCCTGAAAGATGCGGACGTGCACAAGATGCTGGAGAAGGTCGCGAAGCACGAGGGGCTTGAGATGGACAAGGAGGCTTTCGATGCAATCTTCTACGTCTCGGAAGGGGACATGAGGAGGGCGATCAACACCCTGCAGGGGGCTTCCATACATTCGAAAAAGATTACCTCCGAAATCATCTACCGGATTGCCGGCAGGGCGAGGCCCAAGGAGATAAAGGAGATGATGGAGCACGCCCTGAAGGGCGAATTTACGCGGGCGCGGGAGAAATTGAATGTGCTGATGATTGAGCAGGGGCTTTCCGGAGAGGATGTGATGCTCCAGTTGTACAGGGAGATTGTGAACCTGGACATTCCGGAAAAGATGAAAGTGAAATTGGTGGATAGGATAGGGGAATACAACTTCCGGCTTGTTGAAGGGGCGAACGAGAGGATACAGGTGGAAGCCCTACTGGCGCAGATGGGCGTGGTTGGCAAAGAGTAGCTATCTATTTATTGCTTCCTGCCGAGATGTAGGCATGTCCGTTTACGAATGCCCCAAGTGCGGTAAGAAATACGAGGTGGACGACGAGTGCTGCGACGAGGAGATGGAGCGCGATGGCAACAAGCTCACCTGCAACACCTGCAAGGATGAAATCGAGATTCCTGCTTGCTGCGGTGAGATAATGGTGAAGCTGCGTCCCGATGAGGAGGAACAGGAGAAGGAGAACGAGGAATAATATGCTCCCACCGGGATTTGAACCCGGGCCGCTGGCTTGAAAGGCCAGAATCCTTGACCGGTCTAGACGATGGGAGCGCCTAAAGGTTTCTGATAATTAATGCCCGCTATGTATTTTTATAACTAACTTCGGTTTTGCGATTGCCGTGTTGGCGGATTTAACGGGATTTGAGCGCGCGCACGAAATCCCTGTGCACTTCCTCCACGCTTCTTTTTGCGTCTATTATGGTCCAGTTCGGGGTGAGGAACTTCTCTTCCGCAAGCTGGAGGAAGCGCTCCCTGACCCTCCCCAAATAGCCAGGGTTGCTCTCGTACCTGTCCGGGCTCTTCTGGGATTTTTTCCTCTCCGTGGCCATGGACGCGGGGATGTCGAACAGGATTACTTTGTCCGGCACAAAATAGCCCACGGTTTCAACGATGGATTTCGCACCATAATAGGAGATGCCCTCGAGCTCGTATGCGATGGTTGAGAAGACATAGCGGTCAACGATTGTGATGCCGCTGGAATTGGCTATGCTCCTCTGCGTGTTGGAGATGTCCGAAAGGAAGAGAAGGAAGAGGGCCTTTGGCTCCAAAAGGAGTTTTCCATCCAGGTAATCCCTCATCGTTGGGAAGGTCTTGGTCGGATGCTTGAAGTAGGCGAATTCCATCTCCTTTCTCAAAAGGTCTATCTGCGTGTCCTTGCCAGAGCCGTCAATCCCCTCCACCACAACGAACATATGTGCGGATTTGCAGATTAGGATTAAAAAGATGCGCTATGAGAAAAGGGCGATGCAGGACAAATGGAAGGTTATGGCTGAGAATTTCGCCGAGGCTTTTGCCTCTGATTCTGTCCATACTACTTACAAAAACCTCTGGGTGCAGGTGTGCGACTGGGCCAAGGCGGACAAATTATCCAAGCCGGAGAACGTGCAGGTGACGCAGAAGATAATCATAGGCGAGAAGGGAACGGAAGTGGAAGTGGAGTTCTCAATTTTCGCGGACGGGAAGGAGATAAGCGC
>CAIXOA010000139.1 GCA_903920925.1 uncultured Microcaldota archaeon
TCTGGGGGGCTATGTGATAGACCATTTCGGCTTCCCGACCCTGTTCCTGCTCGGGATACTGCTTGCCCTCGGGATGGCTGCCACCGCCCTTGCGTTCAACGATGTGGGAAAGCGCAAGCGCCGCTTCCACCTCTCCCTCAACGTCCTGAAGAGCCTTGACGGAAAACTGAACATGGTGGTTTCCTTCCTCACCGGCTTCACGAGCATCAGCTCTTCCTATGTGATATACCTCTTCCTAAGATACCACTATAATTTTGATGCCTCAAATGTGGGCCTTGCCATCGCCATCCTCTATAGCACATGGGCGGTTGCGAGCTATCTCCTGGGCCCGTACATAGACCGCAGGGGGCTGAAGGCCTCGATGCTCATCGGCGCGGTGATGAATGCTTCCGCCTGGGCGGGCGCCATATTCTTCCAGGACCTCATCCCGTTCATGCTGCTCATGTTCGTTGACAACATATCCTGGCCGCTCTACGGCCTCAGCGCGCAGAAGCTCTCCACGGTGCTTCCGGAAGAGGAGAATGTCGGGAGGGATGTGTCCATATTCGGGTTTGCGAATGTGCTGGGCGCAATAGCCGCGGCGTTCCTTGGCGGCATCCTCGCGGAGATGTCCTTCGGCTACGTTTTCGCAGTGAGGGCCGCGGCGGTCCTTCTCAGCGGCTGCATAGTCTTCTTCCTCATGAAAATAAGGGATTAACCTATTATTCTCCCCCGAATATTTTCTTTATCGCTTTTACAAGCCCCTCCGGCTTCACCTTGAACTTTCCAAGGTCTATGTTCTTGAGCACCGCGAGTATCTCTCCCCCTCGCTCCAGGGCTTTCTTCTCATCGCCGCTGAACCTTATGTGCAGTTCCGTGAGCAATTCGTGTATGCCTGCTTTCGTGTATCCCTCCCCATGCCACTGCTCGGTGAACTGTTGCGTCTCCCTTGACTGCAAGAACTGCTTCAGCTCCGCTTCGCCCGTTTCTTCCCTTTTTTCCGGCATCCTGTACCCCTGTTCAGCCATAGCAATCATCTTTTGTAGCCCAATTTCCTCAGAAAGTCTTTTCTTTCTTTCCTGTCCGCGGGGCCCTCTATCCCCAGCGGATTCTCGCCATCAATCACGCCCATTATCCCGCGCCCGTATTCCGTCTCCGCAATCACCACCTGCACGCGGTTCGCCGTGGCCGCAAACAGGTTGCTCACCTCGCTCACGTTCTGCACCCGGTTCACTATGTTCACCGGATAGGCGTTCTTGATGAATATGATGAACGTGTGCCCGGCCGCAATCTTGAGCGCCTCCTTCTCCGCCCATTTCTGCAGGTCCGCATCGTTCCCGTCGCTCCTCACGAGCCTCTTGCCGGACGCCTCGCAGAAGGCCAATCCGAACTTTATCCCTATGCCGCTCTCCACGAGCGTCTCGTACAAATCCTCAACCGTTTTTATGAAGTGGCTTTGCCCTATTATCACGTTTGATTCCTTGGGCATCTCCACTTCCACAATTTTCAATTCAACGTCGCTCATATTCCCACTTTTTCCAAAATCCTGCTCGTTCTTGCCAAGTTCGGGTTCGCGTGCGCCTTCAATTTCACGACCTTCACCCCCTTCGGCTTAA
>CAIXOA010000140.1 GCA_903920925.1 uncultured Microcaldota archaeon
TGATGGAAAGGGATATAATTTTCATCTTATTCTCTAATGCATGGCAAAGCAGCTTGTCAGGTTTGCGAGCGCGGGAATTCCCATACAGTGCGAGGGGGGAAATTTGGAAGCTGTGGAGTACTCGCGAAGGCTCGGGCTCGGCGCCCTCGAATTGGAGTTCGTGCGCGGGGTGAAGATGAAGGAGGAAACTGCACGGGCGATTGCGGCTAGCGCGGAGAGGAATGATGTGCTGATTTCCTCGCATGCGCCGTATTATGTGAATTGCTGCACGCAGGAGAAGGAAAAGGTTGTTTCCACGATAAGGCACATATTTTCCTCTGCGCAGGTTACCGGATGGTGCGGGGGGACCATTACTGTTTTTCATCCTGGGTATTACCAGAAGTTGGGCAAGGAAGAGGCGTTCCAGGCGGCTAAGAAAGTCCTTCTTATGATTAAAGAAAAAATGGATAAGGAGAAAGTGAAGTGCGTTCTTGGGGCTGAGACGGTCGGGAAGAAGAGCGCGTTCGGCGGGTTGGATGAGGTGATCCGGTTGCATGAGGAACTGGGGTTCGTGTGGCCTGTGCTGGATTTCGCGCACCTTCTTGCGCGGGGTGATTTCCCATGCAAAACCGAAGAGGAGTATAGGAAATTGTTTGATGCTGTTGAAAAGAAAATACCCGGATATGGGAAGAATTTCCACTCGCACTTTTCCTCAATAGAGTATACGGAAAAGGGGGAGCGGAACCATCTGCCCATTTCTGCGAATGTTCCTCCGTACAAGCCGCTCGTCAAAATGCTGGCGGAGAACGGGATTGCCGGGAGAGTGGTCTGCGAAAGCCCACGGTTAGAGTATGACGCGCTGATTATGCAGGAAGAATACCTGAAACATGTCTGAGCTTCTAAGCAAAACAAAGAACGTTGCGTGAGGAGTACGGGCAAAGGGTTGCAAAGTGAAGTCGGGGGAGGTATGATTACCATAAAGAGATTCGGTCCGTGCCCCGATATATGGGGCTCGGAGCGAAGGAGGGGGCGCGCCCCCTCTTCCTCTTGGATGTAACCATGGTTACATGGAAAAACTAATTAACCTATCCGACTATTCATACGCATGCTCTTCCACAAGCTCGCGAAGGCTTTTGAGGTTATAGAATCCAAAAGCGGGCGGCTGGAGATGACCGGCCTTCTTGCCGAATTATTCAAAGAGGCGAGCCCGGAGGAGGCCGAGCGGATTGCGTATATCGTGGAAGGGGAACTTTTGCCTCCCTATATGGGAGTGGACATGGGGATGGGCGAGAAGTTCGTGCTGCAGGCGATTTCCGAAGGGAGCGGATATTCCCGAAAGGATGTTGATAAGGAATTCGAGGCGCTCGGGGATTTGGGGGGCGTTGCTGAGAAATTATTGACCGGAAAGAAACAGCAATCCCTCCATGAGCAGGAATTGACGATTGCCTATGTTTATGCGGCGCTGATGAAGATTGCGAAATCCGCGGGGCGGGGAAGCCAGGAGGATAAAATCAAGAGGCTGGTGGAGCTTTACAACAATGCGAAGCCTCTGGAAGCCAAATACATCACGAGGTTTGTGCTTGGGCAATTGAGATTGGGCGTCGCTGGCCCCACCATCCTGGATTCCCTGAGCTTTTCCGAGAAGGGGGATAAAAGTTTGCGCGAGGCTCTTGACCACGCGTATAATTTGTGTTCTGATATAGGATATGTGGCGCGCAAATTCAAGGAGCACCCGCACAGGATGGGCGAATTCAAAATGGAAGTGTTCAAGCCGATAATGCCCGCGCTTGCGGAAAGGCTGCCGAACGCGGAAGAGATTGTGAAGAAACTGGGAAAGTGCGGCGTGGAGTTCAAATACGACGGGTTCCGCATGGCCATCCACAAGAAGGGCGGAAGGGTGGAGATTTTCTCCCGCAGATTGGAAAGGATCACGCCCTCGTTCCCGGACGTTGTTAGGGAGGTGGAGAAGCTTCCTGCATCGGAGATAATTTTCGAGGGCGAGGCGCTCGCGTTCAACGAGAAGGAGAATAAATTCTATTCGTTCCAGGAAACGATGCACCGCAGGAGGAAGTACGGGGTGGAGGAGGCGAGCGGAAAATATCCTTTGCATGTATTTGTGTTTGATTTGCATTATTTGAACGGGGAGGATTGCACCGGGAAAACTTATTCGGAAAGGAGAAAGATGCTGGAAAAAATATTTCCAAAAGGCAATTTGAAATTGAGCGGGATGGAGATTGTGGATTCCGCGGAGGAGCTGCAGAAACTGTTTGACAAGGCGCTGGAAATGCGCCTTGAGGGAATAATTGCGAAGGATTTGAACGCCCCTTATACTGCTGGGAAAAGGAAATTTGCATGGATAAAACTGAAGAAATCCTACGGCAAGACGGTGGACACCGTGGATGCGCTGATTGTCGGGTATTACCGCGGGAAGGGGGCGCGCACCGAATTCGGGTTTGGAGGGCTTCTTGTTGCCGTTTACAACGAGAAAAAAGAAAGATTCGAAACGATTGCGAAGGTTGGGAGCGGATTCACCGAAGAGGAGATGGGGAAATTTGCGGAAGAACTGGGAAAAATGACTACGAAAAATCCTCCAGCGGACCTTGATTTCAAGATGGAGCCGGACTTCTGGGTGAAGCCGAAAATTGTGGTTGAGATAGCTTATGATAATATAACTAAATCTCCTGTCCACACGTGCGGGGAGGAGGAAGGCAAGGGATTTGCGCTGCGTTTCCCAAGATTGGTGCGTATTAGGGACGACAAGGGGCCTTATGATGTGACGACAACGAAGGAAGTCCGGGAGATGTATAAGGAAGAAGGCGGCTAGGTAAGCTTTTTATTTATCTCACATATTATAGGCGCATGAAA
>CAIXOA010000141.1 GCA_903920925.1 uncultured Microcaldota archaeon
GACTTTCAGCGGGCCTGTGGACACCCATGACTTATTCTCCACGTTCAGCGTGGAGGGCGGCTTTCCCCTCGCCTGCTCCGAGAACGCGTACTTCGCATTCGACTCCATCGCGAACCTCAGCTTGGGGGACCTCGACCCAGGGAGAATAGACTGCAGGTTCATAGCGCACAACAGCTGGATAACCCTCTACAACCTTAGTTTCAGCAATGAATTCGGCGGCATCAGGGCGAGCCTTCACGGCAGCAACCTCACCGTCCGCGACGAGCCGTATCCCATAAACCTTACGGTATACGGGGGGGACACGGACATCGTGTTCTGGGGCCTTGATACGAGCAAGCTCGGGGCAGTGACTTTCTACAGCGAGGACATGGACATAGACAACGGCTTCGCGGCCATGAACGGGAGCGCAAAAGGCGGGATGATAGGCAACATAGTGAACAATACCCGCACAACCCTTATTTTCTACAACATAAGCAGTTTTGACGGCCACATAACCTATTACGAGAACTTCACAAGAAATTACACCGAGGCGGTGGAGCGCGGGGTGGAATGCCCCGCAACAGTATGCACAAACATAGTTTACAATTCCGGCACCCGCACCCTCATGTTTGATGTGAGCAACTTTTCCACGTATGTGATCAATTATACTTCCCATCCGCCTCCCGGCGGCGGAGGAGGCACCAGCGACCTTTCCATTTCAGTCTCCGGAGAATGCATCGGCAGCCCCGTATCCCTCAACGCCACGAGCGGCGCCTCCCGTGTGCAGGGCGTGGACATAACCCTTTACTATCCGGTCTCAGGCTTCAGCCACATCCACACCGGCACGAACGGCGTTGCAACCTTTACTCCTTCTCAGGATGGCGTATACCGCTATTTCGCCTACCTCTCCGGCTACAGGCAGGTGGATGGCGAATTCACGGTGCAGGAGTGCGCCCTGTCTGCACCCCCCGGCCAGAATCGAACCGCGACTCTAACCCCGCCGGCGGAGCAGCCGCCAAGTGAAGGAACAGGCGGCACAACCGCAAACATTACCCCAGAGCAGCCGCCCGCCCAGCCTCCGGCCGAGGTCGAAGTGCCGGCCCAGCCGCCTTCCCACGAAGGGGGAACGCCCCCTGCCCAGCAGCCTGCATCCGAGACAGTTACCCCCGCGCCTTCCTGTTGTGCCCTCTTCTGCCTCCAACTCTTCGGAATCTGCTGGTACTGGTGGCTCCTGGTAATTATAATCATAATGGCAGGGGCCTACTATCTCGCCAAATTCCTTGCCCCGAAATAGCCCTCCATCTTCCTTTTAATTGATTTCTTTGATTACCCATGCATGGAGGAATACTGGAGGATGCAGCCCGAAGAAATATTCTCCTCCCTAAACTCATCAAAGGACGGCCTTTCTTCCAAGGAAGCCAAGCTCCGCCTCCAGCAGTACGGTAATAATGAAATCGAGCCGCCGGACAGGAAAACCCCCCTCCGCATCTTCATCTCGCAGTTCCAGAACCCCCTCATCTACATCCTCATGGCCGCAACCATAATCGCATTCCTTCTCGGAGACCAGACCGAAGCCCTCATAATATTCGGCATAGTCTTCATGAATGCGCTCCTCGGCTTTGTGCAGGAATACCGTTCCGAGAAGGCGCTGGAGGAACTGAGGAAATACGTCTCCATGACCGCCCATGTGCTGCGGGACGGGCAGGCAATAGAGATAAACACAAAATTCCTTGTGCCAGGCGACATAGCCCTCATCTCAATAGGGGATATCGTGCCTGCGGACGCAAGGGTCCTGGAAGCCCACCTGCTGGAAACCAACGAGGCCGCCCTCACCGGCGAATCCAATCCGGTGCAAAAGGATTCCCTTCCCCCGGATCCCTCCAGCACGTCCCCCGCAGGCCTCGCAAACACCCTCCTCATGGGCACTACGGTCACCTCCGGCTCCGGAAAGGCAATCGTCATATCCACCGGAAAGGAAACATACATGGGAAAGACCTCGGTTGCCCTCAAGGCCCCCCCTCCCCAGACCGATTTTGAGAGGAGCATCCGCGCTTTCGGCGACATGCTGCTGAAGGTAATCCTGCTGATGACCGGCCTGGTTTTCATAATCAACTCAATCCTGGGCCATGGCATGCTTACCTCATTTCTCTTCGCCCTTGCAATCGCGGTGGGCATCACCCCGGAGCTCCTTCCCATAATCATTACCATAGGCCTCTCCCACGGGGCAATGCGCCTTGTGGAGAAGCACGTGGTTGTGAAGCGCCTTGAGTCCATGGAAGACCTCGGCAATATGGACGTACTCTGCGCGGACAAGACCGGAACGCTCACGGAGAACGAGGTTTCGCTCATCCGCTACATAGACCCTTCCGGAAACGAGAACGATGAAATACTCCTTTACTCGCTCCTGTGCAATTCCGCGGTGGTCCAGCACGGGAGGATAAAGGGCGGGACGATTGATTCCGCCATCTGGAAGTATGCGCTTGAGAAATTCCAGCTTGAAAGGCTGAAGGCCTATTCCCAGATGGAGATGATTGCCTTCGATTACGACCGCAAGCGCATGAGCGTGGTGGTGGAGCATGCGAGCGGCAGGATCCTCATGACGAAGGGCGCGCCTGAAATGGTCCTCCCCATATGCTCCAGGGCCCTCATTTCCGGCAAGGAGGTCCCAATCCGCACGTATATGGATAAGTTGAAAAAAATGCACGAGGGCTTCGGGGAGGATGGTTACCGGGTTATTGCCGTGGCCTATAAGAGGCCCGGGAAGAAGGAGGAATACACCCCAGCGGATGAGGAGGAAATGGTGTTCATGGGTTTCCTCATCCTCCTTGACCCGCCAAAGAAAGACACCCTCCCCGCGCTCGAGCA
>CAIXOA010000142.1 GCA_903920925.1 uncultured Microcaldota archaeon
ATGCATGCCTACCCTCATTATGTCCGCGGTCACAAGGTCCAGGCACTGGCTCCTGTTAGCGTCGTTTCCAATAACATCCGCCTTCGTGGTCCTGACCTTTATGGTCTTCCCGTCTCCCTGTATTCCTTCAGGTATTGCAATCTCAAATGTGGCCTCTTCGCTCACGATCGGTTTGTTTAGGGGTTCGCAGGTCGCGTCCTCCCTGCCCGGGTCGTTCTCTTGACCGGTCTCGTGGATGGTCCGCTTGATATGCTCGTTGCCGTAGCCTGATGGAAAGTCCTCCTCTTCGGGAACCAGGCGGTCAACGGTAGTGCACCAGTAGAACCCTTCGCTCTTGAATACCGCGTAAAGCTTGCCGGTCTCGTCCGGAATCAGCCCGCAGAGGGTTACCAGTATCTCTCTGCCGTCCGCGAAAGTCACCTTCCATGAGCTTCCCGGCGTCGCGAAGAATGCCTCGGGGATGGAGTTGCCATCCTGGTCCTGTATGTTTGTCGCGACGTTGCCCTCGGAGTCCACAATCTTGCAGAGCGCTCCGGTTGCGGTGACCGTTATCGCCTTCATTGTGTACTCCTCGCCGCCGAGCTTCACCACCATTCCGTCGGTGAGCGCAGCCTCATCAAGCGCAAGGGTAGTCGTTCCAATCCTGATTACCCTGCCCTGCAGGTCGCTGCAGACTCCGGCAGGAGTATCGACCGGCGCAACATAAGGGGCGTTCGCTTCGCCGCCGCATGCAGTCAAAGCGCCGATGCCGGCAACTACAAGAAGTCTTGCAGGCCACCTCGCATTGGGCTTCTCTGCCCGTATGTCCTTGATTTCCCGCACCTGCGGAGGCTTCGGTGCTTCCGTGTGCGCAATTGGTCTTCCAGTTTCGTTTGTCATCATATTCACCACTTACACAAATAGATATTATTTATACCCACATAACATTTATAAACGTTGGTGTTTTTGTTATTTCATGCAAAATTTGGAAATACGGATTCCGCACATCATGCGGAAACTCAGGCGCGGCCCGTCCGTCATGCTTCCCAAGGATGTGGGGATGATTGTCTCATATACGTGCCTGGGGAGGGACTCGTTGGTCGTGGATGCGGGCGCGGGGACGGGCTTCAACGCGATAATGCTCGGAAGGATTGCAAAGAAGGTGGTTTCCTACGAGAGGAGGGAGGATTTCGCGAAGCTTGCGGCGGAGAACGTGAAAAGCCTCGGAATGAAGAACGTGAAGGTGAAGAACGCTGATATCATGGATGGGATAGAGGAGAAGGACCTGGACCTCATAACCTTGGACATGCCGGAGTCGGAAAAGGCGGTTCCGCTAGCGCATGCCGCGCTGAAGGAGGGAGGGTATTGCGTCGGCTACCTCCCTAACGTGGAGCAGGCGAAGGAATTCTTCCTGGAGGCGCAGAAATCCTTCAGGGAGGTCTTCATGCTGGAGAATATGGTTAGGGAATATGAAGTGCGGGACTTCGGCGTTAGGCCGAAGCATGTGGGGCTGATGCACACGGCATACCTTGTGTTTGCCAGAAAATAGTATTATAAAAAGAAGCGAGGAAGATTTTTGTTGAGGGCTCGGTTCGCCCTCAGGCCCATATATCTGCATCGCTATCGCGATGTCTGGCAAAGTTCAGTTGAACTTCGCCATCGGGCCTTCGGGCTCATAGCTCAGCAGTAGAGCGCTCGCCTTGCACGCGAGAGGCCGGGGGTGCGAATCCCCCTGAGTCCATGGTCAAAAACGCGGAGGGGGTAACAACCCCCTCGCTATTTTTCCCGCGGGAAAAATGCGCACAGTTTCGCTGTTGCGAAACTATTGCCCCATTTTTAGACGTCATTCTGACCCTCCCCTTCTTTGCTTTCAGCCCCATATATCTGCATCGCTTCGCGATGTCTGGCGAAGTTCACCGGAACTTCACCATCGGGGCTGAAACCAAACACTTCACTTTGAAACTCTTTGGACGTACTCCTTACGCACTTTGTTATGTTCTAATGATTTTCCCTCGAACTAACGCACCATCTTTAAAAACTTATTATGAGTAATCCTTTTCTCGCGGGGCTGTGGCGTAACTTGGTAGCGTGGCAGGCTCCAGGTCCCTCGGAAGAGGAAACCTGCATGTTAGGGTTCAAATCCCTACAGCCCCAATCCGGCTTCCAGCAGACAGCTGGCTTCCGGAAGCGCAATCAGGAAAGGTTAAAAACGGTAGCGGACAAAATTTCTTCAGCTAAAGGTGCAGGCTATGGCTTCTCAAACACTCAATAATTTCGAGCTCGCGAGGCTCATGGGCGCAAGGGCGCTCCAGCTTTCGTTGGGCGCGCCTCCGCTCATAAAGGCGGAGCCGACGATGGCGTTTCTCGACGTGGCGAGGCAGGAGTTCGAAAAGGGAGTAATCCCACTTGCGGTATCGAAGGAATAATTTTATTTCCCCGGGCTTGTAGCTCAGCAGCAGAGCGCTCCGTTCGCATCGGAGAGGCCGGGGGTGCGAATCCCCCCAAGTCCATATTTATTCTATTTTTATGCACCAAAAAATAAGGAATTATCACCTCGGAGACCATGTAACCATGGTTACAAGTTGTGTCTTTTCCTCAACTTTTGTTCAAAAAAAAGTCAGACGTTAAATTGAATTCTTTTAAAACCATCATGTGTATACTTTGCGGTGCGTTCCGATGACCGCGGATGAGAAGATAAGGAAAGGCGTTTGCCCTGTTTGCGATTCGACCCTGGTCTTTCAGGAAGGCTGCAAGGCCTGCTTCTCCTGCGGCTGGGAAGCCTGCAGCTGATTGATGACCTCTTCCAGCACCTCTTTC
The DNA here is from genome assembly GCA_903920925.1 of uncultured Microcaldota archaeon. Taxonomy (GTDB): domain Archaea; phylum Micrarchaeota; class Micrarchaeia; order Anstonellales; family Bilamarchaeaceae; genus CAIXOA01. Next base: position 2,797 of record CAIXOA010000142.1, read on the forward strand.
GTATATCCCCTCCTTATCTTGAGTGATGCCGCACGCCCGTGCCCGCCGCCTCCCTCTATGAAGCTCCCCATCTTTGCCTTCACTATCTCTATGATCTTGACCGCGGTTATCCCGCGCAGCACCGCGTCCTCGTTTAGCCTGAAGGAGATCCCCCCCTCCCAGAAACCCAGGACAACCACCGCGCCCTCGTGCATCACCAATTCAAATGCGCGAGAAGTGAGCTTTCCTTTTCCCGGGAATTCCCTGGCGTTCACCTTCTCGAAGTCCACGGTATAGACGGCAACGGGGCCCTCGATTCTCTTCTTCATCATGCGCCCCACTTCCTCCTTCACGCGCTCCATCCTCTCCCGCGCCTGGAAAAGAATCGAGGCATAAAGCTCCTTCTCGCCCATCGCATGCTCGTAGAACTCCAGGCGGTTCCCGAACTCCGCATAGGTGGCCATGTAATCTATCACCAGCGCCCTCTCCCTGTCCTCGTCGGAAAGGGGCATTATCCCGCTCTTGTCACCCGCGCACGCAATCCTGGCGAGGTGCTCCACTTCCTTTTTCCCGCATGCCCGCGCCACTTCGCAGCAGAGGTATCCCGCGGGATAGGTGGATGCCTCCTCCTCTTCGCTAACCGCCCACGGGCTGAGGAATGCGGAGCAGAATTTCTCCACCCCTTTTTCAGGAGGGTGATGGTCGATTAGCATTATCTCCGCCCCTCCCGCCTTCAGTATCTCCAGCCCCTCCCTGCTCTCCCCGCTGCTTCCGCAGTCCACAATCACGACTAGCGGGCTCCTCTCGTACCTTATCACGTTCACGTCGCGCATCGCGTCCGCGACGCGGTAGACCGCGGAGTTCTGCTGGTGCGTCTGCGCATTCCCGATCACCTGTATCAGCGCAAGCGCACCGGAAACGCCGTCCGCATCGTTGTGGAATTTAAGAAGTATGAACCTCCCGAGCTTCCTGGCGGCGAGCAGCTTCCTCCCGGCCAGCTCTATCCGCTCCCGCAATTTTTCCATCAATCCGTCCGCAAGCAATTTCTCCCTCTGCACCTCCGCGTTCTCCTCGGCCCTGCGCAGCACAGCCAGATACGCCTCCGGCTTCCGTTCCATCCTGTCCGGCTTAAGCACGAAGAAGCCGTGGCCGCTGGCCACGGTTCCGCCCACCGAATACGCATCCCCTATCTTGTAGAACTCGCGGGAGTGCATCTCCAATTCCCCTTCGCCGTCGGTAAGGGTATAGATGGTATGCTCCTTTCCCCTCTTCGCCGAGGAGACCACGCACTCTGCCTCCACGCGCTTCCCTTCGCCAAGATTCCTGAAGCCCATGCATCCATGTTGTCCCGAATAATTAAAAAAGCAAAAAGGATAGATGCAATCATGCACAGGTTCCTTGAGCACACCGCCGACGCCTTCCTCGAGGCGAAGGCGAGGGCCTTCCCCGCAGCGGTGAGGGATGCGATGGAAGGGACGTTCGGACTGATTGGAAAAGGAAAGAAAGAGGAGGAAAGTTTCGGGATTTCAGTTTCATCTGACGAGTTGCCCGGCCTGGTGGTAAGGCTTCTGGAAAAATTAGTAGTTGAATGCGAGCTTCGGAAAATCTCCCCGGTCCGCGTGGAAGTCCTGGAGGCGGATGAGGAGAAGAAGAAAGTGCGCGCCAAAATCTACGGGGAGAAAAAAGTCCCGAAGAACATAATCAAGGCGGTAACATATCATATGCTTGAAGTGAAAAGAGAGAAAGCCCACTGGATAATAAGGGTATTATTTGATATTTAGCCAATGTAACTATGGTTACAATCTAGCTTCGTACCTGACCTTCCTTCCTTCCACAACATATTTTCCTTTTGAAAAATTCGCCACCACTTTCCTCATTGCCTTGTGCTCAAACGGAAGAATCCTTTCCGAGACCTCGTGCGCATCTTTGCAATCCCCGATGTAAACCGCCGTCTGCTCTATAACCGGCCCCGTGTCCGTCCCCTCGTCCACGAAATGCACGGTGCACCCGCTCACCCTCACCCCGTAATCGAACGCCTGCTTCTGCGCATCCAGCCCTGGAAAAGAAGGAAGAAGCGCCGGGTGTATATTTATCATTCTGCCCCTGAACGGCTCCAACAATTCCTTCCCCGCAATCCTCATGTACCCAGCAAGCACGACCAGGTCCACCTTCTTTCCCTTCAGTATCTCCACAATCCTCCTGTCCATCCCGCCCTTCCCCGGATAATCCTTCTTCTCGACTATGAAATACGGAATCCCGTTCGCCTGCGCCCGCTCAATCGCCCCTGCTTCCGGGGTGTCCACTACGAGCGCCACAACCTCTCCATCAATTTCCTTTTCCTTTATCCCATCCACTATGGACTGGAAGTTGCTTCCCCTGCCGCTCGCAAGCACCCCTATCCTGATCATCTTTTCACTCTTATGGTTTCCTTATTAGTAATAATTATATTAAGGGGCACGTCATGCGCCTCGGAAGGCGCATGCTCCACCACCTGGAAATCAAAGCACAATCCCACCAGCACCTTCGGCCTCGGCCCTTCCCCGTTCAGGTACCTGTCGTAATATCCCTTCCCCATCCCGATCCTGTTCCCTCTCCCGTCCGCGGCGGCCAGCGGCATCGCCATCAAATCTATGCTTCCGCCAGCGAACTCCTCGCCCACAGGCTCCATTATCCCGTACGGCCCGCGCACCATCTTCCCATTTTTTTCGTAGTACACGAATTTTAGGTTCTTCTCCTTCACCTTCTGGCCGCACCCTCCGGCTACCTGGGCCGTATCCGCCTTGCAGGCGGCCAGAAGGTGAACCTTCACAATCGGAAGCAGCACCTCCTTCCCCTGCGCCGCCTCCTCCACCATGGCCCAGGTGTCTACCTCATCCCTTTTCGATAAATAGAACGCAACAGTTTTCGCGTTATGGAACTCTTCCAAATCGAAAAGCCTCTCCATGATTCTCTTGCTCATCTCGTGCCTATCCTCGTCGGGAATCCCTTTCCTTATGCTCAGCATCCTGCTTCTCAGCTCTTCCTTCCCATTCATAGCACTCCCAGCCCCTTGTATGCCTCCTTCATTATGTACAGGCTTCCCGTAATCAAAACCATATCCCCTTCACCAGCTTCCTCCAATGCTTTCCCCACCGCCTCCCCGACGCCCTCCGCAACTTCGCTCTCGCAGTATTTCCTTCCCTCTTCCAGCAATTTCTCCGGCTCCTCCGCCCTTTCACTATCCGTTTTCGCGAATATAAACTTATCCGCCACCCTTGAAAGAATCCTCAATACATCCTTCCACTCCTTGTCCTTCATGCATCCGAACACCACAATTCTCCTTCGTTTCCCGAAAATCCCCAGGCTCTCCACAAGCGCCGAAGCCCCTCCGGGGTTGTGCGCCACATCCGCCACCACCAGCGGCTCCCGCCGCAGCACCTCCAGCCTTCCCCTGAGTTTCGCCTTCCTCAGCCCCTTGCGTATGCTCTCCTCCCCCATCCCGAGCTCCTCCGCCGCCCTCGCCGCAAGCCCCGCGTTCCTCACCTGGAATTTCCCCAGCATCCCCAGCTCCAATCCTTCAATCCTTTTCTTCCCAACATAATCGAACGCCGTCCTCTCGGCGCCCACTTCCCGTTCCTCGCACTCAAAATCCTCCTCATAAATATACAGGGGAACCTTAACCTCCCTCGCCCTCCTCCTTATCGCCTCGTTCCCGCTTCCGGAGACGCACGGCCCGTTCTTTATTATCCCCGCCTTCTCATACGCAATCTTCTCCTCCGTGTCCCCGAGCCATTCCTTATGCTCCAGAGAAATGGAACTAATCACAGATAATTTCTCCCTCGCCACGTTCGTCGCATCCAGCCTCCCGCCCATCCCGACCTCCATCACGGCCCAGTCCACATGGTTCGCGGAAAAATAATCATACGCGCTCGCGGTGAGCGCCTCAAAGTAGGTAATCTCTTTTCCCTCATCCATATCGCTCCCGCGATAACTGGCAGAAACCTTCGGGTTTCCGCCATCCACCCATCCCTTCGCCCTCCCCGCATACAAATCCAGCGTCCCTTCCCCGATGTTAATTCCGTTCACCTGTATGCGCTCCCCGAATTCCAGCAGGTGAGGCGAGTAATAGCTTCCCACGCTGAACCCTTCTGCCCGCAAAATCCCGCCCAGCATCGCGGCCACCGAGCCCTTGCCGTTGCTCCCTCCCACCAATATAATATTCATATTATCCTGGGGGTTCCCCCAGTCCGCCAGCATTTTCTCTACTCTCTCCAATCCCGGCTTCCAGCCGAATTTTTCCAAGAACGAGAAAGGATCATTATCCATGAACGCCACCCACACTCACCCTCATCTAAACGGCCTGCTGTTTCTCCTCAGCTGCAAAAGCTCCGGCCCCGCAAAAAGGCTCAGGCTCCGCTTGGCCCTTTCCAGTTCCAGCGGGTCCATCGCCGCCCGTAAGTCCGCATCAATCAGCACCGCCGGATACGCATAATTCCTGTTTATCTTCGAGAGCGAGGCAATCACCCCAATAATTTCCCCATACTTCTTCGCCCCTTCCAAAAATTCCACCCTCAGCGGCCTGTCCCCCGCCACCGGCTTCAGGTATGCAATCCTTATCCTCTCACCCCACTCGCCCAAATCCTTGAGCACGGCGTGCTGTTTCGGATTGGATGAGTAATGCAGCACGCAGGTCCTCTCTCCCTCCTGCAAAAGATGATTCAAAAATACGCTGTCCGCGCACTTCTCCCCGGTGTGCCTGGAGAGCACCTCCATCACCCTCTTCCCCCGCGAATCCTTCACTATACCGGCGATGCACACCCCGCTTTCCGAGCAGAACTTGAACAACTCCTTATATCTCTTAATTAGCAATAAATAATCCTCAAACAGAATGGAATCCTCGCTGGGCCTGTCGCTCATAAGCGGCACAACCGACCCGTCCAAAAACAGGAACCCCGGCCTCTCCTTCCTCGCCGTTTCCAATGCGTTCTGTATCTCCAAATTTAACCTGAATATGGACCTATGCCAGTTCACCTCCCTCTCGTCCAGCCCGGTCTTCACGTCATAAGTCGGCTGCGGAAACGCATTTGGATAATACGAGTATGATTCCAGCCCCCCGTTCCCGTATGTAAAAGTCGACGACACGGCCTTCCCGATGAGCAAATCCGCCCCGTGCATCTCGTAATTCAGTATCCCTCCGTCGACCGCGCTTACCTTCCCGCGCACCTCTCCATATTCAAGCGGCATCACCAGCGCCCCGTCGAGCATTTCCTGCATCTTCGGCGCAAGCGCCCTCACCCTCGCCGCCTCGCCCTTCCTTCTCCCTTCGATTTGCGCGATGCACTCGGCCGCCTTCCTCAATTGCTCAAGCATGCGGCAACATCTCATTTTCCCCTTTTTAACTTTTGCAGGGCTCCATTCCGGCAAGTGTGTGTTAGAGCCTCAACAAATATGTTTATAAATGTTTTCCCACACTAATACTTTCATGAACACATTAAAAATTGTTCTTGGAGTCCTTCTGCTGGTGCTTAGCCTTTCTTTTGCGGTGGATGTTTCCGCCTGTGGTGCGATAACCACGCCCGGCACCTACAATGTGGTGAGTGACCTCACGACCGCCACCGGCGACTGCCTCACTGTGCAGGCAGACAACGTGAACCTCTACTGCAACGCGCATTCAATAAGCGCCACCTCGGGCTCCGGCTATGCCGTGTACGTAACCGAGGGCAGCGACAACGTCGTAGTAGACCGCTGCCTCCTCGAGAATTCCATGACAGGGCTGCGCGCAGGCGGCCTCGGCACTGAGACAACCGGCCTCGTGTTGCGCAACAACGTCGCGCGCCACAACGGCTGGGGATACGAGCTCATCCGCCTCAACGGCGCCATGATAGATGACAATACCGCTTTTGAAAACACCGAGCACGGCTTCTACATGACCGAGTCCACCGGCAATACGCTCAGCAACAACAACGAATGGCTGAGCAATGATAATGGCTTCTACCTTGGTTCGTCCTCAAACAACCGCCTCGTGCACAACACCGCGAGCCAGAACCGCAACGCTGCGGGCACCTCAAACGGTTTTGAGATAGCATTCGAATCCAACGGCAACGTCCTGGACTCCAACATCGCGGAGCAGAACGATTACGGCTTCATGCTCTACGGCGCCGGCACGAGCCTCCCGGACGGCAACCGGCTCACCGGAAACACGGCGAACGACAACGGCGTTGGCATACATTTCCAGTTCACCGGCACCCAGAACGGCATTTCCGGTTCGACCATAACCAACAATGCCTACGGCGGCATAGATGC
>CAIXOA010000143.1 GCA_903920925.1 uncultured Microcaldota archaeon
GGATCTCATGAAGGTCGCGAGGAGGTACCTCGGGGTGCCGGACAAGGTTGTTCCCGCACGGGCGGATATGCTTGCGTACGGCTTGCGGTATCCAAGGCCGCACGACCAGGACCCCGCCCCCATCAGGCTGAAGCCGAACCATGACGGCTCGGAAATGAGAGGCCCCGCTGTAGTAGTTGCGTTAAGGAAAAGGTAGCCCTATTGCTCAAGGGCCTTCTTGAATTTTTTCGCGATTTCGAAGAACTCGCGCATGTTCATCCTATTGAGCCTCTTCTTCATGGATTCCAGGAAATCCACATCCGCGATGAGCAGGTCCGTCACGAGGGTGCGCTCAAGGCCGGCCTTTTTCCTGAGCAGAGCCATATACCTTATCCTGGAGAGCGGAGGAAGCTTGTCTATTATCCTGTCCTCTTTCCTGTCCGTTTCCTGGAGCGCCTTGATTGCCTGTTCGAGCACGAGTATCTCCTTCCCGGCGGCCTTCACGAGGCCCTCCTTGTTGGCCTGGGTTTCCTTTATTGCGTTAAGCGCGACTATCTCCTCCTCCGCGCCTTCCTTCTGCAGCTTTTGCTCCAGGGTGGCGAAGGCCTGGTTGGGGATGTGGACCGCGGACGCCCCGCCGAAGGGCTTCGGATTGTCCACTTCTATTTTGCTTAGGACGGATTCGAGGATGTAGGGGTTCACCTTCTCCATCATTATCGGGCTTCCGATGAGTGAGTAAGGGGAATACATCGACTTCTGGCCCGTCGCCTCCTCCAGCGCCTGCTGCTCCGGGCTGGAATAGGAGTCGCTTTTTATCGATATTTTTTCCTCCACCATCTCCACTTTTCTCAGCTCGGGGTTGTAGTACATTAGGCTGAAAGAGGTCGTTTCTCCGGATTCCATTTTTGTTTTCTTGTCCGAGGTGGTGGTTTCGCTCCTGGAGACGCGGTCCTCGCGGATTGAGCGCTCGGATTCCTCGGCCATGGCCTGGCTCATCTGCTGGTAGCCCATCTCCGCCTGCCGCTGTATCTGAAGAAGGAGCATGGGTGCCATCATCTGCTCGAGCAGCATCCTTTGTTCAAGGAGGGGGCTCATCTGCGAGAAATCGAAAAGCTGGTCGAACACCTTGCGCATCGCTGCGGGCATGCGTGGATAGGGATGGGAAAGGATATAATGGTTATTTGGAGGCGATGAGCCTTTTGAGGGCTGAAGCCGGGGCGTTTGTCTTTATGCCTGTGGGCGAGAAGTGGGTGCGGGCCGCGGAATATTTCTTCTTTTTCAGCGCGGCGATTATTTCCTCTATCGGCTTCGGATTGTGGAGGCCAAACCTCTTGCACGAGCGGTGCACGTCGAAAAAGTACGGCGGGAAATCATCCTCCCTTTCCATAAGGGAGAGGAGCTTTCCTATTTCCGCCTTGTCCGCGTAATCCCTTTTTTCGTTGAGCTTTTTCATCCTCCTGATGTGCTCTTTTGAATGCAGTTTCCCGAGCCAGAGGGGCCCGCCGTATTCTATTTCGGATTTGCATTTCGGGCATTTCTCCTTTGGCATTTGGCTCCCTTCCCGCCATCCGCATTTTCCGCAGAAGTTTATGAAGCCGGTTTCCTTTTCGTTCTGCGCCGCCTTGTCCGCGCCCTTTTCCAATCTTATGAATACTTTGAAGAAATGCCGGTGGGAAAGCGTGAAGAGCGGGACGATTCCGAAATCGAATTCGGACGCGAGGTTTGCGAAATGCTTGAGGAGGATTCTTGCGCCCGCCTCGTGGCACAATTCGTTGTGGAGGGGGCGGGAATGGTAATATTTCTGGCAGGCGGCGTAGTGGGCGCCGCAGAGCACTGCGGTGTCCGTGGCGGTTGCAGAGATGTATCCCTCCTTCATCCTGCGGAAGGAGCGCATCGCGAAATAGGAATGGGGAACCGGGGAGCCGAAGGGGTCCAGTTCCACCAGATTATAGGAACGGTCCATCATGTGATGGTTGAACTCTTCCCCGAAAAGTTCCCCGGGGACGGAGTTAGATTCGATGTTTTTCCTGCATAATTCCGCGGCGGATTCATCGAACTCTACGAAAGCGGTGCGGGAAACGTTCGGATTTTCCTTTGCATAGCGGATGCCGCGTATTCCCGTGGAAGAAAAGCCGTCGCACACTTCGATTTCATTTTCTATGGCGCCAACTGCTAAGGAAGAGATGGAGCGGCAGAGCCTCATGTGGGGGTTGTAGAAGGATGCGCCTGCCTCGAAATGGATGTTTTCCTCTTCCATAAACAGAACCGTTAGGGATGTGCCCGCAATCCTTATTTAATCCTTATTATGGAATATCCCGCATGGCGGATGAAGGCGCTTACAGAAGAAAGGCGGAGAAAGAGAAGCCCGGAAAGAAGAATCACGGCCTCTACATAATAGTGATTTTCCTCTCCATCGGATTCATATTCCTCA
>CAIXOA010000144.1 GCA_903920925.1 uncultured Microcaldota archaeon
GTGAAGGTGACGGCCGGGGGCATAGCCATATTCTACCTCATGAGCGCGGTGCTCCAGGTCGAGAACGGATGGATAATGTACCTAGGGGTTTTCGGCATTTCCGCGATGATACTGTTAATGGTGCTGCTGCTTTTCTCAAAGAAATTCCTCAGGATGTTCAATTTTGCGCTAAAATGGCCCGCGGTGGGCGAAATATTGGAGATGTGCCACAGGATGCAGGACCATTCCCACGTGGTGATAAGGAAGGCGCCGGAGATACTGGTGCTGCAGGTCATAACCTGGAGCCTCAAGGCGTTCTCCTGGTGGGCGGTGGCCAAGAGCCTGGGCATAACCATTGTATTCCCGGTGCACGAGGTGGTGTTCTTCTATTTCTTCCAGCCGCTGGTGACCATGCTGGAGTTCATTCCTACCCCAACTTTGGCCGGGATGGGATTGAGCGAGACGGGCGGCGTGCTGGTGATGGGATTGCTCGGTGTTCCCGTGGCGCAGGCAACGGCCTTCATGCTCGTCGCACGTTTCAAGACGATTGCGGTGAACATACCGGGCTACAAGGATGCGATGGATTCCATAAGGGCCCTGGGAAAGAAAGAAGCAGGAAGCAAGTATAAGTATGTGAAGAAGAGATAGGCTCAGAGCCGGAGCAGGAAAGTAGTCCTGTATATCCTTTTTCCCTGCTTGACTCCGTGGAGCTTGCGGGAGATTACGGTGCGGATGCCGAGCTCGTGGCAGAGCGCCAGCACCTCTTTCGTGCTTCCAACATAAAGATCCCTGCCCTCCTTCAGGTCCTCGGCCTTGATGATGAATGTTTTCTTGTTAAGGGCCTCGGTGATTATCTTTTCGTATTTGGCCATCCTCTCCGGCCTTCCGCGTAGCTGGACTATCGCCTCGAAATAGTTGGAGCCCTTGCGCGTGCAGTTCGTGCAGATGGACTTGATCGGCTCGTATTTCACCACCCGTTCCATCTTGAAGATGTTGCCCTCCTTCTCTACGAAGAAGGTGGCGGTCTCTATTTTGGGGGCGTATTCCACCTTGAAGAAGTCTCCCCTGCATTTCCTCTTGAAAAGCTTGTTGATTATCTCGTCCGTGTATTCCACCCAGTCGCGGGCGATGCGCATCTTCCCGCATTTGCCGCATAATTCGATGGAAAAGGCCCTGGGGGCCTCTAAGCGGATGGGCGAGCATTTGAGGCAGAAGGGCCCGATGAACTGGGCCTTGTCGCTTGTGATGCCGCACTTTGGGCAGATTAGATAGTGCATATGATAAGTAATACGCCGAGGGCATTTATATTACTAATCAATTTATCTGCCAGAACGCTACCTGCCATTGGCAGTTGTATTGCTCGGCGGCGCACATGTCGTCCGGGAATGTGATGTCCATGTCCACGACCACGTAATTGTGGGTGCCGGCCATCGGAACCTCCAGGCCGGTGTAAGACATGGTGCGGGGGGATTCGGAGCCGCTTATGTGCGGGCCGCCGCTGTCGCTCCAGACTGCGGTGTTGTCGTTGCGGATTTCCACCCCGTTGGCCTGCATGGCGGTGTTGCCGTGCGCCGCGGCGGCGGTCATGTCCAGATAGAGGCTTTCCTCGTCGCTTTCCGTGACCTGGGTGACTATCGCCGGGCCTGAGGAGATTGTGTATTCAAGGTAGCGGATTACGTTGTCATCTGTTGTGTATTTTACCTTGTAATCCACCTTGTAAATGCCGTAATAGACGGTGGCCTCGGGGCCCGCTTCCCAGGGGGAATGGTAGGTGTGGCTGATGAAGTATTCGGTGCCGGTCTTTGTGGCGGTGGGCGGCGCGTTCACAACGGTTACGGTGGTGCTCGTGGTGGAGGTGGCGCCATCCGTATCCGTGACGCGCATGGTGAGGGTGTAGGTGCCTGTGCTGGAATAGGTGTGGGAAACGGAGTCGAAGGACTCCGTGGCTGAGGCGCCGTCTCCGAAAGTCCAGTAGACCGAGGCTATCCCTCCGTCAGGGTCTGTGGAGGAGAAGGGGCTGAAAGAGGCGGGCTCGCCCTTGTAAACGGTGTAGGGGCCGTCCAGGACTGCGACCGGCGGCTGGTTGGGCTGCACGGTCACTATGTAGGTTGCGGTGTCAGTTGCGCCACCGGAATCTGTAACGGTGAGGGTGGCGAGGTGCTGGCCCGGGATTGTGAAATAATTGTATACTTCCGTATCCTGCTCCCATTCTCCGGAATTGTCGAACCTCCACCTGCACGTGAAGTAGGGGCTCTCGGGGTCGGTGGTGTCGAGGCAGTTGAAGGTGAAGTATTCGCCGCGGAGGGCGGAGTCCTTGTCTACTGCGATTACGGCGTTGGGCGGCTGGTTGTCCACAAGGGCGGAGGTGAGCTCCGCATCGTTGTTGGTGTCAAGGGTTTCGGTCACGGAGTTGGAAGGGTCGGCGGCCGCGGAGAATGTTATGGTGCCCGGGTCGTAGTCGCGGTCCACGCGTATGAAGCCGGCCACGTCCGCGCTCGCGCCTGCGTTGAGCTGGGGGATTGTTTCCTCCTTTATCTTGGTTCCATCGGAGAAGATTTGGATCAGGATGTTGCTGGCGCGCGCGTTGCCCACGTTATGTACGGAGGCGGTTATGTGCGCATAGGAATAGTAGTCTGAAGCGGTGGGAATCACTATTGTGGGGCGGTCGGTGGAGAGGGAGACGGTGAGGTCGGGGAGCTGGGCATTGAGGCCCAGGGAGCCCTCGTTGTTGCCGAAATCGCTTTCGTAGATGGAGTGGGACGGGTTTACTTTTGCCATTACTATCGGGTTGGAAGAGATGCCGGAGGGGACGGTCCACTGGACGCTCTGGGTTGTGGTGCTGCCTGCGGAAATGGTTGCGGCCTTGGAGCCTATTTCGCGCTCATCCCCGGAGGGGGTTACATAATAGAATACTATTTGGGCGTTTGTTGCCTTTGCGGAGCCGGAATTCTTCACTACTGCCTTGAGGGTTACGGTTGAGCCAACGGAAACTGTGCCGGTGGAGGTGAGGGACTGCACGTAGAGGTCCGGAAGGGAGATGTTTATGGATTTGTTGGCGGCATTGTTGGTGAGGGACTTTTCCAGGATTGCGCCCGTGGGGTTCACCTGCACGAGGAAAGTGGCGCTCTTTATTCCGGTGGGGACCGGCCAGTCTACGCTGAGGTCCTTGGAGCTCTTTGCATTAACCTTGTCTATTGTTTTGGACTGGAAGAGATGGAACGGGCCTCCATCCGTGGATACGTAAAATTGCACAGGGACGTTTTGCGCGAGGAGGGTGCCCTGGTTCTTTACCTTTGCCTTAACCTTGAGCGTGTCTCCGACCTCGGGGTCCGTAGGGTTGAAGGTGATTCCGTTGGAGGTGTTTATCGTGAGGTCAGGGTAAAGGGCCTCTATTGTGAGCGGATGGGTGCCGATGTTGTTGCCCTCGTCCTGTTCGCGGATCTTGTTCTCGGGGTCAATGGTCACTGCGATGGTGAGGGAGGTTGTGTCCGCCGGGATTGTCAATGTGGCCTTCACGACCTTGTTTGCGCCCGGGGCGATGGAGGTGATTGTGGCTTCGCCTATTTTTTCGCCCTCTATTACGGTGGTGCGCTCCTCCTTTGCCCCCCCTTCCTTTATGAGGCCGGCGATCATGCCGCTGTGGAGGGCCTCGGCGTCTATTTCAGTGTGCTCGGCATCCTCCCCGGTCTTGTCATAGACCTGGATGCGGTCAACCTTCTGGAAAATGACCTTCACATTTTCTGCGGTGACCGGGCCGCCGTTGTAGACTTTTGCGCTTATGGTGACCGTGGAGCCGGTCTTGGGGCTGGAGGGCGAGTGGGTGATGAGCGCATCTGTGATGTAAAGGTCGGGTAGCGTGGATTCGGCGGAGATTGAGAGCTCGGCACGGTTGTTCTCCTCATCCAATTCGGAGATGGTCCCATTTGGGTCTGCGGTGACCGTGACCTGCGTCTCATCTGCAGGAAGGACGATGGTTATGGAGCCCTTGGAGCCTGCGGAGATGGAGGAGATTTTTGCATATTTAGCGTTGGCGCGCACCCACACGTTGGTGGCTTTTTCGGTCCCTATATTATTCACATAAATCTTGAGCGAGATGCTCGGCTCTCCGCTCACTTCCTTAATCTGGTAGGTGATGTCGGAGGGGGAGATGGAGAGGTCGGGCTTTGGCTGAGCGGTGTAGGGCACGGAGGCCTGGCCCTGGTTGTTTTCCTCGTTCTTCTCTGTAATTGCATTATCGGGGTCTGCGGTTGCGGTGATTGTGAAGGTGCCTGCCTGGGACGGGGGGGTGCAGGTGAGGGAAGCGGTAGAGGAGCTGCCCACGCCTATTGAAGAGATGGTTTTGGAAACGGAAGAGCCGTCCGCGCAGGTGACGCGCAGGAGGACGTCCGCGGCCTTCTCGTCGCCCGTGTTTTTTAGTGTCGTCTTTATGGTGATGTTTTTGCCGAGGGCGGTGGAGGCAGGGGTGGATGTGACATTTAAGATGATGAGGTCGGGGTAGACCGCGGGGGTGGTAAAGGAGGAGATTTCGGAATTGTAGGTGGTGGAGTTGAAGACGCACTGGAGCTTGTAGAAATATTTTGTGTCGGGGGTGAGGGAGGATAGCTTCACTCCATGAGAAAATGATTTGGTGGAATTGGTGGCGGTGGAGCCGAAGGATTCATTTTTCCCGTAGAGGATTTTGCCCGTGCAGTTGTAATCGGTCTTCCAGGTGATGTAGGCGCTCTTGCCGCTTGGGGCGGCTTGGATGTCGCTGAATTGCGCGAACAGGAGCGGAAGGGCCAATAGAACAAAAATTAGTTTTTTCATATCAATCACCTAAGAACCTCCGGTTGCTTCACAAACGTTGCGCTCAAAGCTTACTGTCCATACGGGCGAGCCGCCGGTCATTTCCAGGGAATATTCGCCGGGCGAGTGGCATTGTGAAGAGGCAGCCGTGCTGTCCATCCAATTATCCCCAAGCGCATCCGAGAAGGAGTAGGGGAGCTCGCGTATCGCCTTTCCGGGGATTGTGACGGTGTAGCTCTTCTTCTGCTGCAGGGAATCGAAGGTGTACTCCCACTGGTCCGATTTTCCGTCCGCTTCCGCAATCCCGTATACGCTTATGAGGGCGGCATCGGAGGCGATGGGGCGGATTGCGGCTTTTGCCTCATCAAGGCCGGTGTGGGCGGTGAAGGGCGCGGTTTCTACAGCCACTTCCTCCTGTAGCTGGGTTTGGGTGGCGTTTCCCCCTCCGATTCCCGGAATCTGGGGGAGGGTGCATCCTGAGAGAAGAACAAAACCAAGGATTACCGCAAGAAATAGCGAATTTTTCATGGGTTGCTTTACATGAGTGTAATTAAAAAATTTAGCATTGGCGGAGTAAGTGATGGCTGGGAGAGAAGACGAGAAGGAAAGGATGTTCAGGTTCCTCAGGGACACTTCTTTCTTGAAAACTGAGAAAGTAGAGAAGGCGATGAGGAAGGTGGACAGGGAGTTCTTCGTGCCGGAGAGCGAGAAGGGATTTGCGTATTATGACACGGCGATTCCCGTAGGGTACGGCCAGACTATTTCTGCGCCAACAGTGGTTGCGTTCATGCTGGAGGCGCTGGATTTGAGGGAAGGGATGCGAGTTCTGGAGGTTGGGGCGGGGAGCGGGTATAATTGCGCCTTGCTTTCGGTGCTTGTGGGGCAGAAGGGAAGGGTGTTGAGTGTGGAGCGGGTGCCGGAGCTGGCGAAATTGGCGAAGGCGAACATTGCTTCTGCGGGCATTAGTATGAATAATATAGAGATTATGGTGGGGGACGGGAGCGGGGGGTATCCTCCTGGGGCGCCTTATGACAGGATTGCTGTTACGGCGGCGCTTCCCTCTTTGGATTTGGGGCACCCATTGATTGCGCAATTGAAGAAGGATGGGAAACTGCTTGCGCCGGTGGGAAGCTATGTGCAGGACCTGGTGCTTTTTGAGAAGAAGAATGGGAAGATGAGCAGGATATTGCCGGTTATGTTTGTGCCGCTCATTGGAAAATACGGATTCCGGGAAGAATAGCTTTTTAAATTCTGGAAAAGGAACTTTCTGCCTATGGGGAACATGGAGAAGGCGGTGGGGCTCACGAAATATTTCGTGGCGCTGCCCCGCGCGAGGACCCTCGCGGCTGCAATCCTGGCGGTCGCCATAGGCTTCGGGATGGCGCTTGCGGCGCTCACCGGGCAGAACTTCCTTGAGGCGGGGCTCACCGCGTTCTACGTGCTTGCGGTGCCGGGCTTCCTTTCCATCATCGTGGGGAAAGCGATGATGATGAAGGTGCCGATAAGGAGGATTACCGCGGTTGCGCTGATTGGGGAATTCATATATGCGGTTACTTATTTGGCGGCGGTTTCCCTTCCAATTTTCGGGATTCCGCTGGGGCTGGAGATTGTTTTCCTGGGGAGCGCGTTCGTATTCATATTATGGTACCTGATTGCGAGAATCGTATTCGTGTTGAAGTGGAGGTCGCTCATCTTCGCCTTCTTGCAATTGATGCTGTATGCGTTCTTCCTCATAACGAACGGGCTGCTCCCCTTCCAGGGAACCGCGGAGAGCGTGATAATAAAGTTCTATGCCGCTTCGCTCATTTTGCTGGGGGCGCTCTACCTGTTTTTCTGGATAATAAATGCGCCGATGAAGAGGACCTTCGGGGTTGCGAGCACGGACGCGGTGTCCATGTTCTTCGGGCAGTGGTTCTACAACGCGAAGGACATGGAGAAGGCGTTCAGGAAGGTGGGGGAGGATGTGGAGACCTACCTGTCCGTTTTTCTGTTCAGGAAAGAGAAGAAGGAGATTGCGTTCGTGGTCCCGTACGTGCATTTTGGGCCGTTCGGGGAACTCGGGGGAAGCAACTTCTCTTATCTGATTGCGAAGGCGCTGGGGGACGACGGGGAGAAAAAAGAAAGGGATGTGTTTGTTTTCCACGGTTTGGCGACGCATGACATGAACCCGGTTTCGGTGAGCGAGCTGGGCAAAATTACGGACAAATGCAGGGAAATTCTTGTTGGTGCGAAGCCAAAAGATGCAAAGGCGGCGTTCGTGGAGGGAAAGGAGGGGGAGTGCAGGGCGGAGTGCCTGCGGATCGGGGATGCGGCGTTTATGGGATTGACGAGGGCGCCGGAGACGTGCGAGGACTTTTCATTGGGGATGGGGATTGCGCTCACATCCGAAGCGGAGAAGAGGGTTCGGGTTGCTGCGCTTGCGGATGAGCATAACTCGGAAACGGGCGAGATAGAGTATGTGGAGCCGGGGACTCCGTTTGGATTTAGGTACATGTCCGCGGTGGGTAAGGCGTGCGAGGCGAAGGGGAAGGAGAGGAAACTGAGAATTGGGACAGCGGAGGGGCTTTTGGAGAACGCGGCAATCGGGCCGGCGGGAATCAAGGTTGCGGTGTTTGATACCGAGCCAAAGTATGTGATTATATTATTGGATTCGAACGGCATTACTCCTGCGTTCAGGGAAAAATTAATGGGCGAAGTGGCTGGGATGTTCCGGAGGACGGGATGGGGGGAGGCGGTTCCCGCAATTTATACAACGGATACGCACAAAGTGAACACGGTGAAGGGGGTGGTGAATCCCATACAGGAGGATGAGAGGATTACCACGAAGATAAAAGAGCTTGCCACTGCGGCTTACTTCGACCTGGGGGATGCGCAATTCTACGGGGAGCGGGCCATTGTCGGGATAAAGGCGTTCGGGGTAAGGCAGGCGATAGAGATGGTGAGCACGGTCAATGCGATAGTGGCGGTTGCGCGCATAGCCGCACCCCTTATAATATTTGGAGGCGTGATAACCGCGCTTTGGTTCATTTCGAAGATTTAGGGGCGAGAAAATGGATGTGGAAGGAAAGGTCGAACTTGCGAAGAGGACGCCAACCATCGAATTGGTGACCGAGGGGGAGCTGAAGAACTTATTCGAGACAAAGGCCCACCCCAAGCACTACATAGGGTTCGAGATTTCGGGGTACGTGCACCTGGGGACGGGATTGCTCACCGCGCTCAAAGTGAAGGATTTGATGGCCGCGGGGGTGAAGCCGACCATATTTCTCGCTGATTATCATACGTGGATTAATGGGAAGATGGGCGGGGATTTGGAATTGATTAGGAAGATTGCAGCAGGGTACTTCAAGCACGCGTTCGTGGCGCTCGGGCTGCCGGAGGACAAGGTGGATTTCGTCCTTGCGAGCAGGATGTATGATGATGAGTACTGGAAGATGGTGCTGGACATTTCCAGGAATACCACGATGAACAGGATGCTGAGATGCGTAACCATCATGGGAAGGAAGGAGACGGATACGCTGAGCAGCGCGGCGATGCTCTATCCCTCGATGCAGGCCGCGGACATCTTCAAACTGGAGGTGGACATCGCGCACGGGGGCATGGACCAGAGGAAGATACACATGCTCGCACGCGAGATTGCGCCAAAATTGGGGAGGGAGAAGCCGGTTGCGCTGCATACCGGGCTGTTGGCGGGATTGCAGAGCGCGGTGAGGATGAACCCCACGGAAGATGATATCATTGATGCGAAGATGAGCAAGAGCGTTCCGGATTCCGCGATATTTATCCATGAGAGCGAGGAAGAGATTAGGCGGAAGATTGCGAAGGCGAACTGCGCCTCTAAAATTGTGGAAGGGAATCCAATCATTCAGTATGCGGAGATTTTGGTTCTGAGGGATAGGCCCCTGAAGATAGAAAGGCCGGCAAAATTTGGCGGGGATTTGGAGATTGCGGATGTGGCGCAGCTGAGAAGCGAGTATGCGGAAGGGAAATTGCACCCTATGGATTTGAAGAATGCGGTTGCGCGCGAACTTTGCTCGATGCTTAAGCCGGCGAGGGAGTACTTTGCGAAGCATGAGGAGTATTTGAAAGAGATGGAAAAGATAAGAGTGACGCGCTAGAGCACTTCCCGGGCCATAAGGGTGGCTATCTTATTTACATCAAATTCCTTCTTTTTTACTGCGGCCGTTACCTCCTCGTGGAGCATGTGCTTGCCTCCCTTGACTCCGCAGGCGTAGTTGGTGCAGATGCCGATGGAGGCGATGGGGAGTTCCAGCTCGTTCGCAAGGGAAACCTCATAGGAAGCGGTCATGTTCACCAGGTTGGCGCCCATTTTTCCCAAGACTTTTATTTCTGCGGCTGTTTCGAAGCGGGGGCCGCGGGTGGTGGCGATTATGCCCCTGCCCTTTATTTTTACCTTGTTGGCTGAGGCGGCCTCCTTCACCATGTCGCAGAGTTTCCTGTCATAGGGCTCGTACATGTCCGCGTGGCGGATGCCGGACTCGAAGGAATCGTAGAAGGTGGCCGGGCCGAAGAGGCCTATGAAGTCGCGCAGGAGCACCAGGTCGCCGGGCTTGTAGGCGGAAATCACGCCCGCCGCATAAAAAGTGAGGAGCGCGGTGGCGCCTTCCTCCTCCATCGCCCATAAATTCGCCTTGTAGTTGACCATGTGGGCCGGGACGGAGTGGTCCTGCCTGTGGCGGGGGATGAAGAGCACTTCGTCCCCTCCGAGCCTTGCACTGTACATAAGCGCCCTCCCGTAGGGCGTTGGGACTGATTTTTCCTTCATTTTGCCTATATTATACAAGCCGCTTCCCGAGATTATTCCGAGCATAAATGAGCAAGCGAAAACAACCTTTAAAAACTAATCTATCAATAAAAGTTATACTCTTTCTCGCGTTTATACGCGGAGCAGAGAGATTATGGTGAAATTCCGCGAATTTCGCCAGACATCGCGATAGCGATGTGAAATGTTAAAAAATGAGGTGTGAATATGGCAAAGAAGGAACACTTGAACATAGTGTTTATAGGGCACGTGGACTCTGGAAAGTCCACTTCGGTCGGAAGGATACTTTACGATACTGGCGCACTCCCTGAGAACGTGATGAGGAAGCTCAAGGAGGAGGCGGAGAGGCTCGGGAAGGCGACCTTCGAGTACGCATTCGTCATGGACACCCTGAAAGAAGAGAGGGAACGTGGAGTGACGATAGAAGTTTCGCACAAGGAGTTCGAGACAGCGAAATACCATTGCACAATTATCGATGCGCCCGGCCACAGGGACTTCATCAAGAACATGATTACGGGCGCGAGCCAGGCGGACGCTGCGGTCCTAGTCATATCGGTGAAGGATGGCGTGCAGCCGCAGACCAAGGAGCACGCGTTCCTTGCGAAGGTCCTGGGAATGAACCAGATGATAGTCAACATGAACAAGATGGACGCGGTGAACTACGACCAGGCCGCGTTCGACAAAGTGAAGGTGGAGGTAACCAAGCTCCTCACCGGGATGGGATGGAAGATGGACAAGGTCCACTTCGTGCCCACTTCCGCATACCTCGGAGACAACATCGCGAAGAAATCCGCCCATATGCCTTGGTACACGGGCCAGACGCTTCTTGAGCTGATTGACACTTTTGTGCCTCCGCCCAAGCCGACCGACAAGCCGCTGAGGCTGCCGGTCCAGGATGTATACACCATCACCGGGCACGGAACGGTTCCGGTCGGGAGGGTGGAAACGGGAATCCTGAAGCAGAACATGGCGATTGTATTCATGCCCTCGGGAGCGAAGGGAGAAGTGAAGAAGATCGAGATGCACCACCAGGAGCTCACGGAAGCAGTTCCGGGAGACAACGTCGGTTTCAACGTGAAGGGCGTGGACAAGAAGGACGTGAAGAGGGGTGATGTCATCGGCCCGGCGGACAAGCCGCCCACGGTCGCGGATGAGTTCACGGCGCAGATCGTCGTGCTTAATCATCCCACTGCGATATCAATCGGATACACTCCGGTCCTCCACATCCACACCGCGCAGTTCGCTGCGAGGGTTATCGAAATAGTGGAGAAGAAGGACCCGAAGACCGGCCTTACACTGCAGAAGAACCCGGACTTCATCAAGACCGGCGACGTGGCGATCATAAAGATGAAGCCATTGAAGCCCGTTGTCATTGAGAAGTTCAGCGAGTTCCCGCCGCTGGGAAGGTTCGCGATCAGGGACATGGGCCAGACCGTCGCCGCGGGCGTGGTCCTGGACGTGGTCCCGAAGAAGATGTGAACAAAGGGATTGGATGACCAAGGCAAAGATCACACTGAAAGGCGAGAAGCCTGCCGACCTGAACACCGTGGTTAGCCAGATAAAGGAGCTTTCCACGGCATTGAACATGAAGGTCGTGGGGCCCGTCCCGATGCCGCGCAGGAGATTGAGCGTGAATTGCAGAAGGACTCCCTGCGGAGACGGCTCGGACACCTATGAGCACTGGGAGAAGAGGATCTCCAAGAGGCTCATAGTGGTGGACGGGGACGAGAAGACAATCAGGCAGTTGCTTAGGATCAAAATCCCGGACTCCGTTTTCGTGAAGATTTCGCTGGTTGGATGAGCCTTGGGGCCCATCCTTCCACCTTATTTTAGTTTTCCTTCCTATTAGTGGCAGTGATGGACGCATGGATTGCAGGTTCCTGGCAGATGAGATGATGAAGAAGACCGCAAAGTGGCTGCGGCTTCTCGGATACGACACGGAATTCTTTACGGGCAATGATACTGATGCGCTCGCAGAGGCGAGGAAGAGCGGAAGGATACTGCTTACGAAGGATGAGGAATTGGCGAAGAGGGCGGAGAACGCGAAAATCCCCTTTCTTTTTTTGAAGCAGGAAAAGTTGGAGGAGGACCTTGCGATAATTATGGGGAAGTATGATTTGGAAATGGGATTTCCGGAGAGGACGAGGTGCCCGGAGTGCAACGGGGGATTGGAAGGGAGGGAGTGCGCTTCGCTGGAAGGGATTCCGGCGGACGTGGTTGCGGAGAAGAGGAGGTGCTGGAAGTGCACCTCTTGCGGGAAGAATTATTGGGAAGGCGGGCATTGGAAAAACATAAAAAAGGTTCTACAGAAGATAGAAGAACAGAAGGTAATTCTGTCAAATAAGAAATGAGATGTTAGGCGCCCCGGTAGCTCAGTGGTAGAGCGCGTGCTTGGTAAGCACGAGGCCGCGAGTTCAATCCTCGTCCGGGGCTAATGGCGTAAAGTTAACATGTGTGAAAAATATCTCCGCGCAGAAAGCAGATGGACCAACCTGAAAGCCTTATATTTCTTGCATAAGACGTTTGCGTATGAAGGAAGTAATCCTTTTCATTTTGCTCGGCATTTTGCTATTTCTTGCGGGTTGTTGTGGAACTACTCAGAGCACTACACAGAACATAACACAGTACGTTTGCTCGGATGGATCGGTCGTTTCAAATCCTTCCCTATGCCAAGCCCAAGAGAGTCCTGCGGCAGCGGCCCAAACGCCGCCAGGTTATACGTGCCCTGACGGCTCAATGGTAGCCTCATCTTTGGAATGCCCGCAACCGGCGAAGTGTAGCGATGGTACGGAAGCGGGGGCGTGCTCTTCGTTGAGTCCAGGGCATTACTGCAATGAGTCTCAAGTTTTAACGGAAAATTGCAGCAGGTGCAGTTGTTCCGATGGAATGATTTGTTTTGAGAATTCCTGCGTCACCCAAACCCAAAAGGACCAGATGCTCCTTAACAGCATGTATGAATCAACTGTAAAAATAGAGCATACTTATGGTTCTGGTTCGGGCGTGGTTTTAAGCCATGTGACGGATGGCAACGGCTCTAAGACGCTGATACTCACAAACGAGCATGTCATCGATAATGCTAATGGGATTTCGGACATAAAGATTACAACCAACCGCAGAGAAATTCTTAGCGCGGACGAAGTCAGAATAGCTCCAAAATTGATGGATTTGGCGGTCATCTATGTAAACGGTACATATGGCTCACCGGTCGTCGCGGCAAGCCTAGGGGATTTCGGACCGGGAGCGGATGTTATGGCGGTGGGCTCCCCGTTCGGCCTTGAAGGCAGTGTCACCAAGGGAGTTGTTACAAATTTCATTGTGACAGATTACATCTATAACGGAACCCAATACAATTCCTATAATCTGGTCATGACAGATTCCGCCATTAATCCTGGGAATAGCGGTGGAGGTCTTTTCCTGAAAGAAAATGGAAAGATTATCGGGATAATTACATTCAAAATTGCCGGATTTGCGGTCGATACGGCGGGTTTCGCCATACGTTTTGACGAGGTTTCGCGTTTAGGGACTTATGACGACTGGGAGTCCATAAACCCCTACCCAAAATGCGAGGATGGCACGCAATATGCCCACTGTTCAAATGTGACCATGGGATATTATTGTTCCAGCGTAGGAAACTTTGTGCCTAATTGCCAGATGTGCGGCTGTTCCGAAGGCTATGCATGCGATTATACCAATGATGGCATCGGACCAGGCCTTAGGGAATGTTTCTATTGCAAAAGCCCATGGGTGAGCAATAGGGATGGTACCTGTTGCGAGCCAGGCTCAAGATGGGCTTCGCCGGGCAGATGCGTGGCGGGCTGAAAAGCACTTCTCCGTCCGGGGCTCTCTTTTTCTAATCTTAATTCCTGAAGACGAACAGCGAGAGCGCCATCCCTGCGAGGACGAATGCCGGCATGCAACCCGCAGTGCTTCCCTGCTGGGCGGCAGGGGAGGTTCCTCCGGTGCCGCTTGTATCGCCGGAACCTGAAGAACCAGTGCCAGTTGCGCCACCGGTTATGCCCAATCCTTCCCAGGAAGAATTACCTGCAGGAGGGGCGGTGCTGCCGTCCGCGGGACTTATGCCTACCTGGGGCGTGGGGCTTGAGGGAGCCTTCCGTGGTCGTGGTGGTTGTATTTGTCGTAGTAGTTGTTGTGCCCCCGAGCGGGACCGTTTCGCCTACGTTCACGGTCGTTCCGCGGGCCCAGCACGCGCCCGTGAAAAGGGCGAGGCAAATCATTAATGCGAGTTTTATCCGGATTGCGCGCATAATATCACGGATGCCTATTCTGCGGCTGGCTTTAAAGCGATTCGCGAACCCGGAAAGGATTTAATAATGTGGTTGGCAAAATACTAACATGGGATTCACGGAGGCGGCGCCAGGCCACGCTTCGATGGCGAGGGGGCTTGCGGCGCGTGCGGTGGAACTTGCAAAAGAAGGAAGGCGCACGGAAAGCGAGCGCATGTTCAGGAGGGCATTCGGGCAGGTGCGCGAGGTTAGGGGGCCGCTCGGGAACACCAGGAACGATGTGGGCGAGCGCTCGAAATTGGCGACGGTGCTCGCGGACAAGGCGGTCGGGGCGGGGCTGAGCGCCACATTTGCGGTGGAGATGTGGAAGTTCGGGTGCAATTCGGACGCGCTGGATGAAGACGAGAGGGGCGCGACCCACATGTTTTATCCGGTCGAGATAATGGCGATGGCGGCGAGGGAAAGGGGCGGCATAGCGAAGGAGGAGGATGCGGCGCCCCCCGCGGTCTGCGAGGTTGAGAAGGAAATGACGATGCCACTGCCATGGCCGCTGAATGTTCTGGTGTCGGCCTGGCGGAACCTATTTTTTGGCGAAGGCGAAACCGGCA
>CAIXOA010000145.1 GCA_903920925.1 uncultured Microcaldota archaeon
AAAGGAAGTGGAGGAATCCAAGAATAAGGTTTTGCAGGAGATAAAGGAAAAGAGGGAGGAGCTCCTGGATGAGGAAGACAGGGCGCTGATGGAATTCATAAAGATGAAGAAAAGGGCGACGAGCGGGGAAATCTATTCCGCATTCAGGGGAGTGAGCGAGAGGAGCGTGCGGGAGCACCTTGGGAAACTGGGGAGCATGGGGCTGCTTGAGACCGAATCCATAACCGAAGAAGGGAAGAAGGGTAGGACGCGGGTGTTTAGGGCTAAATTATAGTGGTCTTTTAAGTCATCCTGCGTATTTATAAACGGTTCCGCACATAAATACCAATAGAGAGAAATCTCACGCGAAGGCACCCATTTAAACCTTTGCGGAAGAAATCAACACATGGGTTCGGAAATCAAAGTGGGAGATGTAATGTCCAAGAATGTTATATCCGTGACCAGGGACGCCAGCATTGTAGAAGTCGCGAAATTGATGGAAAAGTACAATGTGGGCTCCATAGTGGTTGCGGACAAGAAAAAGGCCGAAGGAATAATCACCGAACGGGATATTGTGAGGAAACTCATAGGGAAAGGGAAGGACGCGGCCAAGGCGAAGGCCTCGGACGCGATGAGCTCCCCCCTTAAAGTGATAACGGCCGAGGCAAGCCTCGAGACCGCCGCGAGGGCGATGCGGGAATACAGGATAAAGAGGCTTCCCGTAATCAACGAGAAAAATGAGCTCATAGGGCTCGTAAGCGAGGGGGACGTCATGAGGATATTCCCCTCCATCGTGGACCTGCTCGAGGAGCGGGCCGAAGTTGGACAATAAAGTTAATGTGCTGCGCATAGGATGGCGGCGGGAGCAAAGCAATGACCTGCCTGTCAACAATGCGCAGCTCATTATTCTCCTGCTAATTTTCCGGGGCCCGTGGAAGAGAGGAAATGTTGCTCGAAGTGAAAGTTGTTCCGAACTCGCGGGAGTTCAGGATTGCAAAGGAAAAAACAGGATGGAAGATATTCCTGAGCGAACCTGCGGAGAGGAACAAGGCGAACGCCGAGCTCGTGAAAAGGATGGAAAAAATCACGTGCAGGAGGGTGAGGATCCTGCGCGGAGTGAAGGGAAGGAAAAAGGTGCTCGAAATTGAAGGCGAAGAAAAGGAAAACCTTGGATTACTCGCAGATGCACAAAGACCGTAAGGAACTGCAGAGGCTGCTCGAAGAGCTGGGCGGCTGCGTAGTCATGGTCGAGGGCAAGAAGGACGCGGAGGCCCTCCAGAGGTACGCGGAAGGAGTGATTGAAGTGTCCGGGAGGACGCGCAATGCCTGTGAGAAGGCCGCGCGCAGCGGAGCCACGGAAGTGGCGGTGCTCACGGACCTGGACGAGAGGGGAAACCAGCTCGCTACCGAGCTTATCTCCGAGCTGCGCTCCTGCGGAGTGAAGCCGAACACCTTCCTTAGGAGAAAGATTGCGAGGGTGCTGGGGATTTCCCAGATGGAGAATTTCGAGCGGAGATTCAAGGAAAGATTGGGTGAGACAAAACTATAGGTGAGACATATGGCAAAGACGTACATTGACACTGTAAAATACATAATTTACGCTGATACTGAAGTGGACGGGATGGTGGACAAGCCCGACGTGGTAGGGGCAATCTTCGGGCAGACGGAAGGCCTGCTCGGTGAAGAATTGGACCTGAGGGACCTCCAGAAGAACGGGAGGATAGGACGAATAGAAGTGGACATGAGCCCTAGGGGCGGGAGGACCATGGGGCAGATAAAGATTCCCAGTTCGCTGGACATGGTGGAGACCTGCATCATAGCCGCGGCGGTGGAGACCGTGGAGAGGGTCGGGCCCTGTGAAGCCCGGATAAAGGTGAACAAGGTAGAGGACACCCGCAGCATAAAACGGGAGAGGCTGGTGGAGAGGTCCAAGGCGATTTTGCGCAATCTGATACATACGGAATTGCCGGAGAGCCAGGAAATCTCCGAAATGGTGCGCGAGGAAGTAAAGGCTGCGGAAATTAATGAATGGGGGCCGGACAAGCTTTCCTGCGGGCCGCACATAGAGAGGAACGAATCCATAATCATCGTGGAGGGAAGGGCGGATGTTGTGAACCTCCTCAAGAAGGACCTGCCCAACGTGATTGCGGTGGGAGGGGCGAAGGTGCCCCAGAGCCTCCTGAAGCTTTCGAGGGAAAGGGAGTCCACTGCGTTCCTGGACGGGGACCGCGGCGGGGACATAATCCTGCGCGAGCTCGTTAACGGCGGGATAGACATAGACTTCGTGGCGAGGGCGCCCACCGGAAAGGAGGTGGAGGAGCTAACGCGCAAGGAAGTGATGAAGTGCCTCAAGAACAAGGTGCCGTTCGAGCAGGAGAAGGAGGCGACGAGAGCCGTGGTGAGGGACAAGATCACCCCCTACCAGTCACATGAAGACAGGAAGAAGATCGCGATAAGGAAGGCGGAACTCGAGGCGCAGTATGCGCGCGAGCGCGAATCCCCATCCATAAGGGAGATAGAGAGGGAAGTGGAGGCGGAGGTGAAGCCGGTTGTGCGCCCCGTTGTTCCGCATTTTTCTCCGGTGAATCCGGTGGAGAGCGCGCCCAGGGTTGCGGAAATTAGGGAGATTGCGGCCGAGCCGCAGAAGACTCTTGGTGAGGAGCCGAGGCTGCTAAGGGAAATTTCAGAGCTGGAAGCGGAGCCTGCGGCCGAGCCTGCCCAATCCTCAGGAAAGAAGGTGACGAAGGAGGAGCTGAGCGAGGAGCTCAAGGAGCTGAAGGGGACCATGAAGGCGAGGTTCTACACCGAGGATTACGGGCTCATAAAGGAAATGCCGGTCCGCGAAGTGATAAAGAGCCTTGAGGAGACGCAGGGGATACACGCGATAGTGTTTGACGGCATTATTACCCAAAGGCTGGTGGACCTTGCGGAAAACAAGGGCGCGAAAATCCTTGTGGGCGAGAGGCTCGGGAACGTGAACAAGAAACCCGAGAAGATCGAGCTCATCACCAGGAGCAAGTGAAGGCAGGCCCATGAGAGTTTACCTGGAGACTTACGGATGCACCCTCAACCAGGCTGATTCCGACATAATGGGGGGCATCCTGAAGCATGCGGGCTTCAGGCTGGTGAAAAGGCCGGCTGATGCCGATGTGGTTGTGCTCAACACCTGCACGGTGAAGGGAAGAACGGAGAACAGGATTATTTCGCGGATTGAGGCATTGCATGCGCAGAAAAAGAAGATAGTGGTCGCGGGATGCCTCTCCATAAACGAGAAGAGGGTCAGGAACGCCTGCCCGGAGGCGGTGCTAGTGCATCCCGGGGCGGTTTCCTTCATTGCCGAGGCGGTGGGAAGGGCCGCTGAGGGGAAGGCCGGGGACTTTAAGGAGAGGGCGGCGAAAGAGGGGCTGCCGAGAATATTTACGAAGCCGATTTTGCGTGTTCCCATACAGGAGGGGTGCGTGGGGAACTGCTATTTTTGCCAGACCAAGCTCGCACGGCCCTACCTGATGAGCTATAGCGCAAAATGGATACGGAGCTGGATTGAGGAAGGGGTGAAGAAGGGCGCGAAGGAAATCCAGCTCACGGGAATGGATTCCGGGGCTTATGGATTGGATTTGGGCACGGATTTGGTCGCATTATTGGATGAAGTAAGGAAAATAGATGGAGACTTCAGGATGCGCCTGGGGATGATAAATCCGGGGCATGCGAAGAAGATGCTTCCGAAGCTCCTGGATATTTTTGAGGACAAGCGGCTCTACAAGTTCTTCCATCTGCCGGTGCAGACCGGAAGCGAAAAGGTGCGCGGGGAGATGAACAGGGCGCACTCGGTCGCGGATTTCAAAAAGGTGGTGAAGGCGATACGGAAGAGATTTCCGGATGCGTGCATCTCCACGGACATAATTGTGGGGTACCCCACAGAAACAGAGAAGGATTTTGGGAAGACGCTCAAACTGATGAAGGAAGTGAAGCCGGACATAGTGAATGTTTCCAAATTCGCGTCCCGTAGGGGCACAAAGGCCGCGGAGATGAGGGAAATCCCCACGGAGGAGGTGAAGAGGAGGAGCACGGAGCTAGCGGGACTGGTGCGAAGGATTGGGGCGGAGAAGAACAGAAAGTTTGAAGGGAAAAGGATGGACGTGCTGATTACGGAAAAGGGAAAAGGAGCATCCGGAAACCGGGGACCGGAAACGGGAAACTGGAAGGGACGGGCGGGGAATTACAAGCAGGTTTGCATTTCGGGGAAGGCGAAGCTTGGTGACAAAGTAAAAGTAAGAATAATTGGCTCTAATTTTGGCTCATTGTTCGGAAAGAGAATCTAGGTGAGCTTCGGCTCGTAGACGTATATGTCCACAAATCCCAGGGTCGTGTTGCCATCGGAATCCATGTATGAAGCGGTCCTGCGGAAGCGGTAGACATTGTCTGAATTGAAGGTTGTTTCGCCCCACCTGCACACCTCGTCAATCCCGCCTTTGGAATCCACCGTGTTGAAGGAGATGGAAACCCCGTAGCCTGAGCCGAATGCCTGCTGGGGAGTGTTTCCTTCCTCCCACTGGCATCCGTGCCCCTCGCCGATTTTCGTGTAATTTATGTGCGCATCCCTCCAGTCCATGGAAAGCCCGGGGTCAACTGGGGTGAAAATCATCTCGGAAATCCTGAACGCCTCCTTTGCAAGGGATTCGTGGCGCTGGTCCAGCGTTCCAGAAATCCCATACCAGTAGGAAAAGAGGGCCATGGCGGTAAGTATGAAGATTACGCCCCCGATTATCGCATCAAAGCTGAAATACTGCCCCTTCAAGCTAACCACCGCAATGCACCCTTATGACTATGTTCCCATCTTTCACGCCCTCGTTGGAAAGCAGGATGTGCCCGTTCGCCTTATCCACGCTTATGCTCGTTCCGCCGGCTGCCGGATTGAAGCAATCCTCGCCCGCCGCCGGCTCGTACTGCGCGAGGGGGATGGGATAAAGATACACATACTCGGAGGAGGTTCCGTTCCAGACTGTTTTAACGTTGGAATTCCTCCCAACGGTCATGTAAACCAGGTCAAAGGGCTTGCCGTCTATGCTCTTGTCGAAATAAAAGTCATAGGTGAAGCCGGGCCCGCCCCGGTACGCAACGATGGCCGCATACTGGAACTTGTATCCGAACTCCTTGAACATCTGGGACTCGCGGATTGCGACCTCGCTCCTCTGCGTGAAGTATGTGAGCGTGTAGGCCGAGACGGCGATGAGCAGGAATACCCCTGCGTACACGAGGAATTCAAGCGCCACCTGCCCCTTCTTAGTGTACATAACCAACATTCACCACTGCATTGCGTTCCTGGTCCTCGCCGACAGAGAAAGTCACCGGCATGAGGCCCCTCCGGTTCTCTATTTTGGTCTGTAGCGTCGCGTCGGAAACGTTCCCGAAAAACGGATAGGTTATCTGGGTCGTGCCCGAACGGGTCTCGAGCGAAATTATGACCTCGTTGCTTGAGAAGGTGACGCTCTGCGTGTTGGAGGGAAGGTTTACGAGCGCAACCTTGGTCGCCCCCTTGCCCTCGATATAGACTTCGTTGATGGAATCCGCCATGAGGCGGGCTGCCGAGGCGGCCTGTATCTGTGAAAGGCCCTCGAACCTAACCTGGGCGCCCACCAGGAGGAGCATAAGGAGCGGGAAAAGCAGCAGGAGCACTATGCCGACGGTCGCAAGCATCTCGATTGACGCCTGGCCCTTACGGGTTTTCACAGCTTGCCCTTCCATCATTACACCCTATATATTCCTCATCATCAGAATTGCTCGTGCCGAGGTAGAATTCCATGGACTCCGGGCTCCCGAAGCGGAAGTTGCCCACATCCGAAATCATCGGGTCGTCGGCGCACATGAACGCATCCTTGCATCCCGGCATTCCCCTGACCTTCTCCCCATCCTTCTTGGCGAAGAACTCCCTGTCCACGCGGCTGTACATGTTCCAATTCGGGTCCGGGTTGTCCACCCCGCCCGCCCACTTGCCCACGAGAAGGGTTTCGAGCCCTATGGGGCTGGTGCGGTTGTAGCCGTTCACCAGGAGCCTCTGCAGGAATGAGGGGGAATTGTTCACGTCCATTATGTAGTAGGAGCACCTCGTGAAGTCCCTTAGGTTCTCTATGTCGAAAACCACCGGGGCGCTCTCTGTCTTGAGATCCGGATCGCTGGATATTTCGTCGTATGAGTATTTGGAGATGAAAAGGACGGAATTCGGGAACGCGTCCGGGCCCCTGGATTTCTTGTATATTTCATTCATGAATGCCTTCTCGTCCGCATACACCATGAAAGGCTTATCCGTCTCGTCCGTTAATCTCGGGTCCGGGCAGCTTGAGCCGGGTGAGGGCTTGTCATCATGATGGATTGCGTTGAACGTGTCGTATTGCGTTATCCCGCAAGGAATGGAGGTTGTCTCCGGCTCGTTGAGAAGGATGTATGCCCCGAACTCGTTGTAGTTGTGGACTGAGATGATGTCGCTATAATTGCCGACCAGGATTGACTGGGACGGGTAAGCCACATTGCCTGCCTTATTCCAGAGCACGAGGTTTCCGTAGAACCAGCCCTGCCCTTCGCTTCCCTGCCCGAGCCTGTCCGGGTAGAGCATCTCATGCGCATTCATGAGGTCCTCGTAGGTCACGTTGTTATCGTCGTCCGCGGTTATGGGATAAAGGTACATCCCCTTCTTTATGGTGAGGTTGGAGCCGGGGGTTGCCCTCAACTTGCTTATGCTTTCCCTCTCCAGGAGCGGGTCCTTGTAGCCCGTGACATTCACTATTCTGGAAATATGGTAAGTACGGTCGATGGAAGTGTTGGACTGCAGGTCCTTTATGCGGAGATAAAGGGTGAGGTTCATCTCAAGCTCGAGCGGCCGCATCGTCTCGTTGAGGGAAAAGTTGGAGACCGAGAAATCCTGCACTTCGAATCCGGAAGTTGCAAGGGAGGTGTTCAGCCTGCCCAGGAAGCCGGAGAAGCAGTAGGTGTCTTTTTCGCTGGGAGTGTACTCCACGGGCACCAGATCAACGAAATGCTCCTGCAAGGTGGTGCAGTTGGTGAGCAACTCGAAGAATGCGGCGCGTATGTGGTAGTATTCGTCACCTCTCTTGTCCTGGAGCGGGTTCTCCACGGAGTGACCCACCAGTTTGTACATCGCATAATGGGAAGCGATATCCGCGTATTGGTTCATCCTCTGCTCGCTCACCTGGTCCGCGAGGGTTGTGAGCGTCGAGGCGCGGAATGCGTCGGAATAGGTGCGCTCGGAAGCCTCTATCGCCCTCACCCACGCATAGGTGGAGACGAGTATGTAGGAGAGAAGTATGAATGCGACAAGCACGAAGAAGAAACCCCTGTAGTTGTGCTTGTTGCTCATGTGTACACCGTGAATCTTATTATCTGGAGGGATGCGTTCCCTATCATTCCCTCGTCATACGGCGGCTCGCCGCATACCGTATAGTTTCCTCCGCAGCTCATGTACCAGTACGGGCTTTCGCCCGGGTTCCTTGCAGGGTCCACTATCAGGTAGACGGATTTGGCGGTCGCCTTCAGCTTGTAGTATGCCTTCTTGTTCTGGGAATCCGCATCGTTTGCGGTGTCGTAAAGGAGATTCCAGCCGCCCGCGCCGTCATTCCCGCTCTCCAGCTTGTAGCCGAACTGCGGCGGGACGAGCGCGCCGATGTAGACGCGGGCGGGCTGCTGGTTCCCGCCGTCAAGCTGGCCCACTATATAATCGAGATAAGTCTGGTCGGAGCCGTAGGATGTGGTCGCAAGCGAGAGCAGGGTGTCCTTCGCGAGATAGTTCGCCTGCATCAGCCCGGCATAATAGGCGGAGGGAACAGTGGAGAAGAAGACGAGCGTATAGAGCGCCGCTACCGTGAGCGTGAAGGCAATGAACGAATCCAGCGAGAACACAAACGCCTTCCTGCTTTTCATCGTATAAAGCTAGATAAATAATGTTTTTAAACGTGAGTATGGCGAATGGAAGCATTTAAAAACATAAAAGCAC
Source organism: uncultured Microcaldota archaeon (assembly GCA_903920925.1). GTDB lineage: Archaea > Micrarchaeota > Micrarchaeia > Anstonellales > Bilamarchaeaceae > CAIXOA01. The sequence goes on from CAIXOA010000145.1 coordinate 7,982, forward strand.
ACAATAATACCTAGTGATATGATGGTTGAGGGAAGAAAGCTTCTAGTAACGTCCGCACTAATGAGCAGGCGCAGCCACGAGCCGGCAAGTGAGGCTGTGCGGGATGTGCTTGTGGCGGCTAAGAGTGTCCACAGCAATTCCGACCTTGCGATGGAGATAAACATCGCCAGGGGGAGGGGCGACTGGCAACGTGCGTGCTCCCTCGTGCTGGATGGCGCGCTCCACAGGATAAGGGGGGAGATAAAACGGCTGGAGAGGGCCGGAAAAAAGTCCCCTGACTCTGAAGAGCTGGACAGGATACTGAGTGACGAATCCGGGCGGCTCTGCAACATACTCATCGAGATTTATCAGAACGGAGTATGCGGAAAAAGCCTCCAGGATTGGAAGAAATTTGTGGAGGGGACAAGGAATATGATCAGTGACGGGCTAACCGAAGTTCTTTTTGAGGAAGGCGACCAGAAGATATCTTTCGTGAGGCTGACCACGGACGAGCTGGCGCACTTAAGCGCGCTCTGGGTGATTGCAGAACACCGCGCGGAAACCGAGGTAAAGAGGCTGGAATCCAATGAAGCCGCGGTGGAAAGGCTCCGAAAGACCCCGGTATCATAGAAAGAAATAAAAAACCGGAAGCGGATTATTTCTACTATTCTTAAGCGTGGGGATTACTATGCGCGAGGTCGGGCACTTTGAGGTGAGCGGGAAGCGTGTCGTGAAGAGGGTAGACATAAACTCGCCCATTGATGAGAAGGGGAACATAGTGCTTAATCCGAGGATAAGGAGGCACGCGCAGAGCATAAAGGAACTGAGCGACCGCGGGGCGAAGGTAATTGTGACCGCGCACCAGGGAAGGAAGGGGGAAGACGACTTTTTGAGCCTGGAGAACCACGCTCGCATGATTGCGGAACTCACGGGCAAGGACGTGCGCTTCATCCCGGGAACGGACGTGGCTAGGGTGGAGAAGGAAATATCCGGGATGAAGCCCGGGGACATAATCGTCCTTGAGAATACGAGGATGTGGAAGAACGAGGAGGACAACATCCACGAGAACCCCCTGACGAAGGTGCTCGCGAAGAATTCGGACATTTATCTTCTGGATGCGATGAGCGTCGCCCACCGTGAGCACGCGTCCGTTGTGGGCCTTACCAAATATGTGAAGAGCGGCGTGGGATTCGTGCTCAGGAACGAGCTGACCGCGCTGCAGAAGATGGAGGGCGGCGAGGTGCTCCTCATACTGGGCGGGGGCAAGGCGAAGGATTCCATCAGGATAATGAGGACCTGGCTCGCGAGCGGAAAGGCAAGCAGGGTGCTCCTGGGCGGTGCGGTCTCGGTATTGTTCATTTATGCGGACGGGTACAGGAACGAGGCGAGCAGGAAATACATAGAAGAAGGGGGGCTTGCGGCATTCCTCCCGGAGGCAAAGGAACTGCTGGAGAAGTACCGGGACAGGATTTTCGTACCCGAGGACGTGGCGCTGAACGTGGGCGGGGAGCGGGTGGAGAGCAGGGTGGACGCGCTTGGCGAAGGCCCGATCATGGACATCGGGGAGGAAACGATAGAGAAATATTCCGAGGAGATATTCAATACGAAAAAGATACTCATAAACGGGCCCATGGGCGTCTATGAGATGCCCCAGTTCGAGACCGGCACCCGCAAGATACTGGAGGCAATTGCGGAAAGCAAGGCCTTCTCGCTCGTTGGAGGCGGGCACACCATCTCCGCCATAGAGAAATTCAAGATTCCTGAGGAGAAGTTCGGCTACGTGAGCCTTTCCGGGAAGGCGCTCATCCAATACCTGAGCGGAAAGGAGCTGCCCGCACTAAAAGCTCTTAAAGAGAGCAGTTCCAAGTAAAAAAGTAAATGCCCCGAGGGCGGTCCTCATGGAAAAGAAGGCAGAACCAGGCGAAAACATCACCGATGCGAAGGCCTTCTGCGCGTCGCTCCTCAGGGACGGGACCACAATCAAGCAGGCTGGGCGCAGGCCCACTGATTTTGCTAAATTGATTGCATGGTCTTCCGTATCCTGGGCAGACTTCATAGTGGATGATGTTGAAAAGGAGGCGGAGGACATTGCACGCTCGCTGGAGTTCTCCCGCTCCCTGGTGGCGAACATCCTCAACGGAAGGATATCGGGATATGAGGATTACGACGACGAAATGGGGATACTGGTGCCCGCAGTGACCGTGGAGGGGTTCACGGTCACCCCGAACCCGCTTCTCATACTCATCAAAAGCAACCTTGTGGTGACGATACACAGCGGAAAGGTGGTCAGGTTCGAGAGGCTGAGGCGGTATGCGGAAACCATGATGAGGAAGATTCCGGTGGACGCATCCCAGCAGGACAAGGTCACGCACGCGCTCATAAGGATAATAGACGAGAACAACGGGAGGAACTTCGACCACCTGCGCGAGATAGAGGCGCAGGGGGACAGCCTCAGCAAGAGCCTGATAGAGGTGAGCACCCCCAGGGAGATGCTCGGCTCCGAGATTTACGACATGAAGCATGCGCTGCTCACCTACCTGAATTCCCTGTGGGCCACGGTGGACGTCATCAATGCGCTGCGGTACGGGGACGCGGAGCTGCTCACGGACGACCCGAGGCTGCTTGCGAGAATCGGTGCGCTGGCCGCGGATGTGAACAACCAGATCTCCCTTGCGGAGCACCTGAGCGAGGTGCTTGCCTCCGGGCTGGAGGTTTTGCAGAGCATCTACAACAACCAATTGCAGATTTTGAACAACAAGATGACGATGCTGAGTGCATACCTCGCGGTGATCGGGACCGCGGTGCTGGTGCCCAATACGCTTGCAACGATACTCTCAAACCCCGCCTTCCCGATGGGCCCGCAGGATGCGGGATGGTACACTGCGCTGCTGCTGGTCTCGACGCTGCTGGCGACAGTCATCGTCTTCAAGGTGGTGCAGTCCAGGGGGCTCATACCCAAGGGGGTATGATAATTTCAGCACTCAAGATTCTCATCATTTTTCTTCAGACTATCTGAGTATCATCATCGGAAAGGATTTGGTGCGGACGGTATAAAAATCAGTATATCTTGAACACGAAATCGAACAGCTTGTAGTCCCACTCCGGCCAGTCCATGAGGTCCAGCACCATCGTGTCGTACTCCTCGCCGTAGGGATTCCCTTCGGACCTTGCCCACTCCACCCCGTAGTTATCCGTGTCGTTGAGCATAAGCGTGATCCAGTATTTCCCGCGGGGCAGCGTGAGGTTCTGGAAGTGGGCGTAGTGCCAGCCGAGCTCCGGGCCGACCTCCCCCGCGTTTATTGTTGATGTGGCGACGAGCGAGCCGGGCTTCCCTTTGCTGTCGTTCCTCAGCTCCACCACCAGGTTTGAATTGTTCTGGTTGGGGTGGGGGGCGCGCAGGTAGAAGCCGACGCGGTGCACCTCGAGATCATACTCTATGGTGAAGGCCTGGGCCTGCCTCATCACGTAATTCACGGCGTCGTAGTAGAGGTGCATGCAGGCGTCGCACGTCCCGTAGTAGCCGAGCGGCTGGAAGAAAATGGTTTTGCGCATTATGTTGTTGGAGCGCACGGATTCCGGCTCGGGATGGAGCGGGTCTATGCTTGTTATCTCGGCGCGGAAGTTCTTGGGCTCCTCGCCCGCCCCGCCCATGTTGAATTCCACCCAGTGGATGAGCTCGGGGTTGTAGACGTCCCCATCGTAGAGGGTTTGGTTCCCGTCCAGGAAGTTTATGTGGTAGGCGAGCGGGGGATGCTGGCCGTAGATTTGGAATGTTGCGCGGACGGAATAATTCTCGCCCACGTAAACCGTGCTGGGCCACGTGGTTATGTCCTTGACGACCAAGTCGTAGGAATAGTCGGTGGGCTGCTGCGCCGGTGGCGCGGCCTGCTGCATGCATCCTGGCAAAATAAGGAGAAGCAGAAGGATGGCAAGGGCAATGCCGGAAACGGGAAGCTGGGAACTGGGAACCGACTTTGCTGGCCGCATTAATGGCTAAGGAACAAGAAAATTAAAAAAGTGGAAGGAAGGCTCAGAGGTTTATCTTGAGCCCGAGTTCCTTCTTCAGCTCGCGGTAGCGGTTCCTGATGGTTACCTCGGTGACCCCGGCGACGTCCGCGACCTCCTTCTGGGTGCGCTTCTCGCCGGTCATCGCGGAGGCGATGTACAGGGCCGCGGCGGCTACGCCGGTCGGGCCCCTTCCCGAGATGAGCCCCCTCTTCACCGCCTTGCGGATGAGCTGCACCGCCTTCTTCTGGGAGTCGCCGCTCAGCTTCAGCGCGGTGGCGAACTTCTGCACATAGTAGGACGGGTCGGTGAGCGGGACGTCCAGGTCAAGCTCCGCCTTGAGGAACCTGTATGCCCTGCCTATCTCCTTCTTCTCTATCGCAGAGGCCTTGGAAATCTCGTCGAGCGTGCGCGGGATGCCGTGAATCCTGCAAATCGCGTAGATGACCGCGGCGACAATGCTCTCGATTATCCTTCCGCGGATGAGCTCGGCCTTCACCGCCTTCCTGTAAAGAAGGGCGGCAGCCTCTTTTATGTCGTCCGGGAGGCCCAGGTAGGACGCGACACGGTCCAGTTCCGCGAGTGCAATCGTGAGGTTCCTCTCCATGGAAGTCGCGATGGAAACCCTCTTGTGCCACTTCCTCATCCTGTAGAACTGCGCCTGCTTGCGCGTTGAGATTTTGACGCCGCGTATGTCGCGGTTGTATTGGTCGATTTCAGTGACGAGGCCCTTGTTCGGGCGCATGTACTTGATTGGCGCGCCTCCCCTGGCCCTCTTCTCCTTCTGCTCGGCGTCGAACGCCCTCCACTCGGGGCCGGCGTCCTGGATGTTCTCCGTGAGGACGAGCCCGCAGGCGCCGCAAATCAATTCTCCTTTTTCGTAGTCCTTAATCAGCTTCGGGGAGCCGCATTCCGGGCATGCTCTTTTTTTATCCACAGCCATAAAAAAACCTCGGAATCCTGGAACCTTAAAAAAAGGTTTTGTTTGTTTCCAAGAAACATTTATATATTTATCTGGGGAAATATTTAAAAATGTTTCTATAATCTCCTCGCCACGCAGCCCTGGAGCGCGGGATAGGATTTCTCTATCTCCCACCCCGATTCCGAGAGGCGCGCGCGCACCTCCTTGGAGATGTTCCTGTTTTTCCTGCCGAGGCTGCCGAAATAGTGGAAAAGCAGGGCATCCTCCTTTGAAACGGAGGCGAGGCGGCGGTAGAATTCCGCGGAGTAGAGATTCCCTGCCCGGGAGAAGCGCGGGGGGTCGTGGATTATTTTCGTGAATTTTTCCTTGAGTTTGGGCACTTCTTTGTAGGAATCCCCATTGATTACCTGTATGTTTTTGGAATGGAAAAGCTCCCTGCTCCAGGGGTTCCATTCCGCCAGTTTTAGGACGGCGCGGCTGGACTCTATTGTGACCACCTTGCCGGCTTGCTTCGCGGCTGCGATGGCGGTGTAGCCCAGGCCGGTGCAGGTGTCCAGAACGTTGTCGCCGGGGCCGATGCTGAGGAGCTGCATTATCTTCTTGGAATAATCAAAAACGTCAACGAAGCCCTTCACCAGGTGCATCCTGAGGCCGTCCATTTCGAGGATGGGCTTTCCGGCGAGCATGCGGAGCTTGTAGAGGTGCTGGTCGAAAATGGCGAGCTTGTACAGGTCCTTCCCGTCCCAGGCGTAGAGGAAGTTTTCCTTAATTTCGTCGAGCGGAATCCCCTCCAAATCGGAGAAGGACGCCTTGTGGGTGTTTCTTCCAAAATCGAAGGATACCCTGGCGCTCCCTTCCTTCCGGAGGGTGTCCACCACTTCCTTGTCCAGGTAAATCATTTCGCGTTTGCTGGATGCTGTTTGCTGTCTGCCGGATGCCATCTGCCCATCACTTCGTGTCAATCCAGTCTGTCTCCATGTATGGCTGGAGCGCCTTCGGGATTTTTATCCCGCCGCTTTCCTGGTGGTTTTCGACCACGGCGATGAGCGCGCGGCCCACCGCAACCCCGCTTCCGTTTAGGGTATGGGCGAATTCCATCCCTTTCTGCCTGCGCACGCGTATGTTCGCCCTCCTTGCCTGGAACGCCTCGCAGTTGGAGCAGGAGCTTATTTCCCTGTAGGTGTCCTGGGAGGGTATCCACACCTCCAAATCGTAGGTTTTTGCCGAGGCGAAGCCCAAATCCCCGGTGCAGAGCTCAATTACCCTGTAGGGGAGCTCCAGTTGCTTCAAAACAGTTTCCGCGTCCTGCACCATCCCTTCCAGTTCCTTGTAGGAGTTTTCGGGCAATGCAAACTTCACCAATTCCACCTTGTCGAACTGGTGCTGGCGGATGAGCCCCTTGATGTCCTTTCCGTATGCGCCCGCCTCCCTCCTGAAGCATGGGGTGAACGCACAGTATTTCAGCGGGAGATTCGCCTCTTCGAGAACCTCTTCCCGGTGGAGGTTGGTGAGCGGAACCTCCGCGGTCGGAATCAGCCAGAGGCCGTCCGTAGCCTGGTAAAGTTCTTCGGCAAATTTCGGAAGCTGGCCCGTCCCCTCAAGGATTTCGGTCTTCACCAGGTAGGGGACGTAGAATTCCCTGTATCCACGGGAGGTGTGCAATGCGAGCATGAAGTATGTGAGGGCGCGCTCAAGCTTTGCCGCCCATCCGCTCATCACGGTGAAGCGGTGGCCGCCCAGCTTTACGCCGCGCTCGAAATCAATCACTCCAAGGCGCGGGCCCAAATCATGGTGGGCTTCCACATCGCCGCTTTTTTTCTTTGGAACTCCCCATTTCCTTGCTTCGGCATTGTCCCGGCTGTCCTTCCCGACGGGCACGGAGGGATGCGGGATGTTGGGGATGCGCATCATCACCTGCATGCGCTCCTCCTCGAACTTTTGTTCCTTTTCTCCAGCCTTTTCCAGTTTTTTCGCTATCTCCTCGCCTTTCTTCTTAAGCTTGGAAATGTCTTTTTTCTCCTTGGCCGCGGCCGAGATTTCCAGGCCGAGCTTGTTGCGGTCCGCGCGGAGGGAATCCCCCTCCCCCTTAAGCTCCCGCCATTTCGCATCCAGCTTCTCTATCTCTTCCAGGATTGCGGGGTCCGCGTTCCTGTTCCTGAGCGCACTTTTCAGCAGCTCGGGATTGCTGCGTATTATCTCCTTGTCGAGCATATGAATCAGGAAAATATGGAAGGGATGGAATATAACCATTTCCCCGGCCGCGGGCGCGCCTCGCAGATTTTTAAAAGCGCACCCGCATAAGGAGCCCTATGGATCCAAAGATGATGATTATTCTTATTTGTGTGATCTTGCTGGCGGGGTGCGCGCAGCAGAACGCTGCCCCCAATGCGCCTGAAACGGGGCAACCTGCCGGAAATTCAACCATGCAATCCGGGGCCGCGGCGCAGGCCCAGGCAAATGAAACCGCAACTGGAGCAGTGCAGGCAAATGGGAGCGCGGCAGGTGTGGCGCCCGGGGCGCTGCCCGGCCCTGCGGCTCCCCCGGAGATTCCCCCAATGCCCGAGCCGCCGCCTGGGATTAATGCCTCGCTGCCCGGAGCCGTGGCGCCTCCGCCTCCTCCTCCAGTAGAAGTGCCAAATGTACCCTTGCCGGACGGGCATGCGCCCCTGGGCTAGATTTGCTAAAGCCGGCGGGAGGCTAACCCCTGCCCTTCGTGGAATAGAGGGCGCCTGCCGCAAGGACGGCAAGCAGGATGTCGTAGATTACCAAAGTAGTGAAGATGGAGAAGTCGGGCGTCATGTAGAGGATTCCGCTCTGCATCGCGGTGATTGCGGGCGTGAGGGGCGTCGCCTGCCCGAGCAGCACTATGGGCGCGGGCATGAATTCAAATGGGAAGAGTATTCCGCTCATGAAGAGGAGCGGAAGCCCGATTACCAGCGAGGCGAGGAAGGCGGTGGCCTCGGATTCGGAGAACGCGGCGATTATTATTCCGAGGGCGTTGAAGGCGAAGAGGAGAAGGAGGAGCGCGGCGGAGAGGAAGATAAGAAGGGAGGTGTCGGTGATGGGGAACGCCCCGTACACAAGGGAAGCCGTGGCGAGAAGGAGCAGCACCTCCGGGAAAAGGACTATGGTGTAGCTCACTATTTTGATTAACGCATATTCCCCGA
>CAIXOA010000146.1 GCA_903920925.1 uncultured Microcaldota archaeon
CCCTGGCATACTTCCCTTCCGCGGCCTTCGAAGAGGTAAAATACGCCCTCGCTGCCCTCGTCGTCGTTAACCACTATGCGGGAGTAAGTATCTTTTTTGGTCTTGGTGCGCATGTACTCCGCAACGTTTACGGATTTCACCACCAACACGTCCGTATTGATGTTGCGCATGCCGTTGCGCAGCTCGGTAAGGTGCGTGATGTTTTCGGCCTTGAAGCGCTGCTTGGCCATCTTGAATGCGAAATCCACTTCTTCGGAAAGGTGCTTGGCGAGCTTCTGGCTCTGCTGGAACATCACCTCCTCATCGCCATCGGAAGCCATCATTATGTCGTAGGCCTTGCGGAATATGCTCTTTTCCGCGCCGTCAGCGCCCGGTGCCTCGCCGGAAATTTCGCGCTTTATCTCTTCCTCTTCGTCCCGGAGCCCGGCTATGTCCTGGGAGATTTTGGAGCTGTCCACGTGGCTGCCCACCACTTCAAGTTCAGGAGTGGGGGTGCTCTGGGACTGGCTGGCTGGAAACCGGCGCTTCGGGGGCACCGGGGATGGTCTGCACCTCTGCAAGCCTAGCCTCTTCCTCCTGGGCTTCCTGCGCCTCCTGGGCCGTGGCTATGGAATCCAGGCCTGCTGAAAGCACGTCCACGTATGAAGTGAGCATCCTCTGCATGCTTTTCTCGCGCTTGTGCGCGTCCTCGGTCTTTGAGCCCACCGCCTTGAGGTATATTTTCTCTATGGTGGACATCATCCTGTCCTTCACCAGCGCGGCGCGGCTCTTGCCGAGCCTCTTTTCGAATATCTGCTCGATGGGATAGAGAAGCTGCTTCTTCTTCATGTCTTCCTCGGGCGAAGTCGGCAGGGAAATCAGCTGCTCCGCAGGCGACGCTGCCTGGTTGAATAGGTCTGCAAACGAAATGGCGTTCTTGTCCCCGCTGGATTGCTTCCTGGACAGTATCTGGGCGGTGGTCTCGCGCACGGACAGGTCCTTGTCGTATGAGAGTTCAATGAGCGCAAACAGGGCCGCGGGCTCGTTGCTTTCCGCGAGCCTGATGGCGGCTTCCTTCCTCACGGCTGGCTTCTCGTCAAAAGTGAGCGAAACAAGGCGCTGTAGCCCCTCTTTCTCTTTTCTGTCCATTTTATCATCTGGCGAAATTTCGCATATTGTATATCCTGCAAGAGTTTAAAATCGTATTTGCTCGTATCTGCGGCCGGGGCAACTTGTCTGCCGCAGATTATGATGATGCCCGAGATTCCACCTAGCGACCATGGCTGTGGACTGCTAGGCGGGGCGGCAGTATTACAAACGGTTTAAAATTATGCGTGCGAATCCCAATCGTGGGTGATATTGATGAAGATAGTCGTTGCTGACGCTCCGGGTTTCAAGGCTTCCGTGGACGCCATTACCAGCCTCGTAGAGGAAGGGGTTTTCGAGATTACCAAGGCGGGCATTTATCTTAAGGCCATGGACCCTTCCCAGATTTCCATGGTCTCGTTTTCCATGCCCAAGGAGGCGTTCGTTGAATTCAACGTTGATGAAGAGCGCAAGATTGGGCTGGATATAGAGCAATTGAGCAGCGTGCTCGCCCGCGGGGCAAGAGGAGAGAAGGTGGAGCTCGGCGCAGAAGACGGCAGGTTCGTGGTCAGGTTCGTGGGCGATAAGAAGAAAAGGACGTTCAAAATCCCGATTCTGGATATAGGCGAGGGAATACAGAAGGAGCCAAAAATAGAGTACAAGAACCATGTAAAGATAACCGCTGAGGCGTTCAGGGAGGTGCTCAAGGACGCGAAGCTGGTCAGCTCGCACATAAGGCTGTCGCTCACCCCGAACGAATTCGTTGCCGAGGTGAAGGGGGACAGTGGCGACGCGCGCGCGGAATTTGAGAAGGACAACAAGGACATCACGGAACTGAAGGCAGGCGCAGATGCCAAGGCGACTTTCCCACTCCAATATCTTGAGGACATCACCAAGGCGAGCCCGGGCAACGAAGTGGTTACCATATTCATAGACACAGACCGGCCGCTCAAGATAGAGTATAAGATACTCGGCGCGAGCGTAACGTATTATCTTGCCCCCAGGATAGAAAGCGACTGACCTGTTGGCGGGATTAGGCGAATGCAATCAGCGCAGGCGAACTTTCCGTGCAAATGAAGACATGGACGAACGGCAGCAAAATGCGCCTAGAAGTATTTTTCCACGCCCCCGAATCCGAACTGCTTGTTCCTGGCAGTCTTTGATATGAAATAGCCAAGGCGCTTCCTGAATTCCGCTGGCTTCGCCCTGGCGTCGTCTATGAAGGCGACGCGTATCCGCACGTAGCGCGGGGAGAATTTCTGGAAATGCTTCCATGCATCCTTGTCCGCCGTTATGGCCTTCAGGATGTCCTGTGGAATTGCAAACTCCTCGCTGATTATGTGCGTGAGCTTCGCAAGCACGGAAGGCCGCACCAGCCCGTGCTTGGCCATTTCCTTCAGCC
>CAIXOA010000147.1 GCA_903920925.1 uncultured Microcaldota archaeon
GTGCTTTTCGCGGTGAAGATAACAGCCGGAATCCTCTCCGGCTCCCTCGCCGTCCTTTCGGACGCGTTCAACTCCCTCACCGACATAATCTCTTATCTCATAATTTTCATGGCGGTCAGGTTCTCGAGGCAGGCTCCGGACGCCGACCACCCCTACGGCCACCGGGGCGCCCAGCCGCTCGCCGCCTTCATCGTCGCTGCCTTCCAGGGAGTGCTCGCATTCGAAATCCTCAGGACCGCGGCGGACAACCTGCTCTTCGGTTCCCCGGCTGTCGTGGTGACCGCATTCACATTCGGCGCCCTCCTGTTCAACATCGCAGTCAAGTCCGGCATGTCTTATTTCCTCGGCAAATACGGGAAGGAGTTCAACAGCTCCTCCCTCAAATCCATCTCCACAGATTCGCGCAACGACGTTCTCGCCTCAGCCGTCGCAGTGCTCGGCCTCATCGGGGTGTACATGGGCGACGGCATCTTCGACAACGGCGCCGCAATAGTGATCGCCTTCTATATTCTCTATTCCGGATACAGGATGGCCAAGGAAAGCATGGATTACCTCATGAGCGCCAGCCCCCCGCACAAACTCCTGCAGGAAATTGGGTGCGCCGCGGCCTCGGCGAGGGGGGTAAAGAAGGTGGCCAAGGTGAGCGCACATTACATAGGCGACCGCGTCCACGCGGAGATAGTGGTGGTGATCGGCGCAAAAGTAAAGCCTGCGGAGGCCCACGAGATAGAAGTGGCTGTCCAGAAGGCGGTGGAGAAGCTCGAACTGGTTGAAAGCGCATTCGTGCATCTGGACTACGAATAAATCTGGACTAATTAGGTGATTATCCTTTTCAGCATGGTTTAAGTAAATTTACTGCACTATTATTCCGTCGCAATTCTTAAAAATCCCTTTCCCCATTTCTCCTCCATGAAGCTACTTGCGGAATCCCTGGTTGCGGCGTTCATCGCCCTTTTCGTATTGAATTTCCTCGGGCTGAGCGTCTCGCTCCTCGCCTCGGTCACCTCATTCTTCGTGGTCCTGCTCTTAATAGTATTAATAGAAGAGAAGAGCGGCTTCTCCTCCCGCGCAATCCTCAAGCGCTTCCGCCTCGAGGACAGGCCAATAATCGCCACCGCAATCGTCTTCGGCCTCCTGTTCGTGATGGCGATTGTCTTTTCCACAATAAACACAAGGATGAGCGCCTTCATCACGCCCTTCATCAATTCCCTGGAGGCCACGCTCGGCCTCATAGGATTAGTAGTAATAAGCGCAATCGCCTACCGCCTCTACTACCATTTCATGTTCAAGGAGATAGAGTTTGACACCGGGCTGGAACTGGTGAAAAAGGTGCGCACAAAGATTGGCGACAGGGGAAGATGACATGGCAAGATTGAAGAGGGAGTTCAGCCTCTTGACCGCAACCATTTTCGGCATCGCCGTCATAGTCGGCGCGGGGATATACGCCCTGATAGGCGCCGCGACCGCAATCTCCGGCTCAGGCGTCTGGCTGTCCTTCCTCATCGCGTCGGTAATCGCAATTTTCACCGGCTTGAGCTATGCGGAGCTCGCCTCCATGTTCCCCCAGGCGGGCGCCTCGTTCGTCTACGTCTTCCACGGCCTGAACAACAGGCTCCTCGGATTCATCGCGGGCTGGCTCATACTCTTCGAGGCTGTGGTCGGAACGGGCGCAATCTCCATCGCCTTCGCAAACTATCTCTCCTCCATGGTGGCGCTGCCGGTGCTCCCGGTGGCGTTCGGCATCATCCTTCTTTTCTCCATCATAAATCTCATCGGCATAAAGGAGTCCATCTGGCTGAACAACATAATGTTCATGCTTGAGGTGGGGGGCCTCATAATCGTGATAGCGCTCGGCTTCCTTCTTGGCACCGTGCAGACAAACCTGATGGATTTCCAGCTCCCCTCGGTTTTCGCGGGCGCTGCGCTCGTCTTCTTCGCGATGCTCGGCTTCGAGATGATTGCCACGGAGAGCGAGGAGGCCAAGGACGCGAAGCACACAATCCCGTATGCGATTCTCCTCTCCATCTCAATCTGCGCGGTGCTCTACGTCCTTTTCGCAATCGCGTCCCTCCGCCTGGTCGGGCCGGAAGTGCTCGGCTCCTCCGCGGCGCCCGTAACGGAGGTCGTCCTGCCGCTCCTCGGCCCCTACTCATTCATCTTCTCCATAATAGCGCTCGCCGCGACCGGCAGCACCGTCCTCATCTGCCTGGTCACCGCCTCGCGCCTCGCCTACGGGATGGCGAAGGGCTCCTCCCTCCCGAAGTTGTTCACAAAGGTGAATGCAAAATTCCAGACACCCCACTTCGCGGTGCTCGCGGCCTTCCTGGTCGCCACATGCTTCCTCTTCCTGGCCAACATGGTCGTAATCGCGGAGGTCACCAATTTCGCCGCGCTCGTCGCGTTCTTCCTCATAAACGTGAGCGTGATAAAGCTGCGTCTCGAGGATCACAAGGACAAGAGGGTGTTCCGCATCCCGTTCTCCATCGCGAACATCCCGGTCACCGCGGTTCTCGGCGCGCTCAGTTCCCTGTTCCTCATCACGTATCTCTCCACCACGGCGATCCTTTACGGAATCGGGCTCGTAATCCTGGGTGCGGCCGCGCACGTGCTGATGCCCAAGAACTAGCATCTGCCCAGCCGCCTACTCCCCGATTACCTTAACCAACACTCTCTTTTCCCTGCACCCGTCAAATTCGCAATAGAAAACCTGCTCCCAGGGCCCGAAATCCAATTCGCCTTTTGTAATCGGAAGAACGACCTGGTGCGCGAGCAGCTGCCTCCAGATGTGCGCCGCCGCGTTGTCCTCGCCCACATTGTGCCGGTACTTCCCCTTGTACGGCACCAGCCTCTCCAGATTATCAATGAAATCCTGTATCAGCCCCGGCTCGTCATCGTTCACAATCACCGCCGCGGTTATGTGCATAGGGTTCACGAGCGCAAGCCCCTCCATCACCCCGCTCTCGTGCACCACCCGCTTCACATCCTCAGTAATTCTTATGAACTCTATCTTCTTTTTCGTGCAGAACCTGAGGTACTCTGTCTTGCTTTTCATATGCGCACCAGTTTCCGTTCTCCCCTAAAAATCTTGCTGAGCGAAACCATTATTAACATCTTTAGACACATTATTAAACGATGAAACCTGCCGCGCAGTTTAACCCCCCGCACATCCAAGCGCATGAGCCGCAGCGCAATTCATTTCCTGCGCGCAATGCGGCAGTCCTTCTCGCCTCCTTCCTTTCCGGCTGTGGCGCGGCTTCGCAATCCCCGCAGACAGAAACGAACGGCCATGCCGAAATGATTGTCGTTGCCCCGGCCAGGGTTTCGGGCCCAATGGGGGAGAGGTTCGCCTCCATCCTCGGGAGCGCAGACCAGTACCGCGTCTGCCCGAGCGGCAGGGAAGGCTCGTTCGGCTCCGCTTCGGGAGGATGGACCTTCCGCATAATCGATTCCGAGTCAAGCGAAGTGGCCGGCATATATTTCTATGATTTGTTCCCCAACCGCACCCTGATGGGCACCGGGGATGCCGAGCCGGTCGGGAGGATGGTCGTCACGCAGTCCATCAACCCGAATTTCAATGTCATCCTCCAGCCTTCGGAATACACCACAAGCGTGGGGAGCGACGTTTTCATATGGGCGACATCCGAGATTGTCATATTCCGCTTCTTCAACCCGAACACAGGAAAATTCGAAATGAGGTCCGTGGACCTTTCGGAAACCGAGGCGACCGCGGTTCCGGCGGGCGCAATCACGTCCGTCGTCTACAAGCCGGATGAGAAGCTTATCGAGGTATATCACATCTGGGAAGATGGTGCGGTCAGGGTGCAGTTCCCCTTGCTCACCACCAGCCCGGTCGCCCGCCCGGTCGAGTAGCGCCCGGAAGCCTTTTTAATACGCATACGAGTATCAGAATCCAGGTGTAAAAATGCAAAAGGTAACCCTGACGCACATAGGTGCGGTTTCCCTTGGAAAATTGCTCGCGATCTGGTCCTTCGTGCTCGGCCTCATAATGTACGTCATTTACATGGTCATTATGCTGCTGATGGCCGTGCTTGGCATCGCTTCCGGAGACCAGAACGCGCTCGCGGGCGGCATAATCGCCTTCATAATCTCCGCGGTGATGGGCTTCATCGGCCTGTTCGTGTACGCGATCGCGATGTTCATCTTCGGCGTGCTCGCGGCCACGGTGTACAACATCATCCTTGGGATTGGAGGCGGAATAGACGTAGACTTCAAGGAAAGAACGGCATAATCAGTTTTTTTATTTTAATTTTCTTTTCTTCCAGCGTTAAGTCTAACCAAATGCAACCGCCCCGGATCGGGCTCGAACCCCAAGAGGAAGGGGGAAGGCGTTCCCCCCTCTCTTTAGGGTAATCATA
>CAIXOA010000148.1 GCA_903920925.1 uncultured Microcaldota archaeon
ATCTCAACCTGGCTCTCGCCATCCGTGAGCGTGTAGAGCATCCGCCAGTATTTGGGGAGCTCCACACGGAATAGGTTGTTTACTCCGTATTTTATGATATACTCCTTGGGGATTAGCTTCTTCGGAACGGAATCGCCGTAATGCGGGTTTGCCTTTATCAGCCCCACTTTTCTGTCAACGGCCTTGAGGAAGGTATGTTCATCCTTGGAATGTGCGGCGTGCTCGTTCAGGTATTTGTAGACCTCCCCGGCCTCCGGGGAAAGAATCACCCTCACTGTTTTCATAGTTCGAGCCCCTTTGCGATTGCCTTCCTGAGGTTCGGGTTGGGGTTGTGTATCCAGGTAATGCCCTTCATGGTTACGACTATCTTGTTGCTTTCCTCCAGATAGATGAGGATTGCCTTCAGCGTGTTGTGGTTCACCTGCCTGGGGAGGAGCCTCTTGAGCTCCGCTACGGTGACCGTGCTGCCTTTTGCCTTCTGGAGGGCTTCCTCCACCATGATTACTGTGTTTAGGGTGGGCGCATGCTCCAATACGGTTAGCTGGACTCCTTTTGTCATATTTATCATCTTTTGTTACTAACTGATAACAATTAGTCACTAACTTGTATATAAACGTATCGGAAAGGCACGTGCTGGTTCTTTTGGAAAGGTTTAATTGGGCTTTTCCCCCAAAGGAAATGGAATTGATATGGGAGTTGATTTGGGCGACCTTGCGATAAAGCACAAGGTTGAGTTGGAAGAGCTTGCTGGGAAGAGCGTAGCAATAGATGGGATGAATATACTCTATCAGTTCCTTGCATCCATACGGCAGGAAGACGGGACGCCCCTCATGGACATGAAGGGAAGGGTGACCGGGCATTTATCCGGATTGTTTTATCGGAGCATCAGATTGGTGAATGCGGGGCTCAAGCCGATTTATGTGTTTGACGGGCCTCCTCCGGAATTCAAGAGGAAAACGATAGAAGAAAGGATTGAGATACGCAGGGCGGCGGAGGAGAAATGGAAGAAGGCGCTCGCTGAAGAGAAGGTGGAGGAGGCAAAAAGGTACGCGCAGGGAAGCTCCCGCCTTACGAAAGAGATGGTGGATGAGAGCAAGAGATTGCTCTCGTTTATGGGGATTCCCTGGGTGCAGGCCCCAAGCGAGGGGGAGGCGCAGGCGGCGTGGATGGTGCACAAGGGGATGTGCTATGCATCGGCTTCGCAGGATTATGATTCTCTATTGTTTGGAAGCCCTGTGCTTCTGAGGAATTTGTCAATTACGGGAAAGAGAAAAGTGCCGAAGCAGAATAGATTTATTGATATTGGAATAGAGCTGGTGGAATTGGAAGAGACGCTGAAGAATATCGGGATTACGAGGCAGCAGCTAATACTTGTCGGAATAATGGTGGGGACGGACTTCAACGAGGGGGTGCGGGGGATAGGGCCGAAGACCGCGCTCAAGATTGTGAAGGAGCAGGATACGCTGGAGAAGGTGAAGGCGTATTTGAAGACGGAAAAACAGTACGAGTTTCCGGAGGAAGTGGATAAGATTTATGAGTTCTTCATGGCTCCTCCTTACAAAGAAGTGGAGGAAATCAAGTGGGGAAAGCCCACGCGGGAGGGAGTGATTGAATTATTGGTGGATGAGCACGATTTTTCACTGGATAGGGTGGACAAGGCGCTGGAAGGGATGATGAAGCAGGTGACGGAGACAAGGAACCAGAGGACGCTGGATAAGTGGTTCTAGCTAAAGATAGACGCCCGTATACTTGGCTATCTTTCTCCTTAGGAAAGAGGTGCGCTTTCCGACTATTTTCGCGTTCTTTAAGGCTTTGAGCAGGGGCTTGGGCTGAAGCTGGTCCGTGGTTAGGTCAAATTCCGTATAAGTGGTGCCGAACTCGTAGGGATAATGGGAATCGCTTCCCGCGGCCATGAGTTTCCCTTCCCTTTTTGCGAACTCTTCCGCTTTCTTGTCGAAGCGGGCGAAGGAACGGGCGTTGAACACCTCTATTATGTCTGCGGCTTTTCCGTATTCCTCCTTTTCCACTCCGGGGCGGAGGGAATCGAACATGTGGGGAACGTAAGGGATGGCGCCCTGGGAACGGATTGCGTCCAGCGCTTCGTAGAAATCGACCCCCTTTTTCACCGGCTCGCCCATGAACAAACCGATGAAATCTCCTTGCACGGTTTCTATTTCCTCGCCGGGAATGAAGGGGATTTGGAATTTGCGGAACTCGGAATGCGAACTTATGTTATTATGGTCGGTGATTGCGGGGATTACTCCTATTTTTTTCGAGATGGAAGCCAGTTCTTCGAGCTTAATTCGTCCATCCGAAGAATAAAGGGTGTGCACGTGGAAATCGATTTTCATTCGGAAACGCACCCTTTCTTCTCCAAAAGCGCGAACATCTCCTTCAAAAGGGATTTCGCCTCTTCGCCTTCGGAATCCTTGACTATTATCTTTCCCGAGGGGTAGAGGGAAAAGGATTTTCCCTTGTAGGCGAGGGTGAGGAACACCTCCGTGAGAGCGAGGACATCCACTTCTGGGGGAAGGGCTTTCTCCGCCTTGCGTATGTCTATCTTCCCGCGCATGCGCAGCTCTCGGGTTTTTGCGGTAACGCACGG
>CAIXOA010000149.1 GCA_903920925.1 uncultured Microcaldota archaeon
AGGCCCACTTTCACAGCGTGGAAATCGGTCTTGTGTATTATGTCCGAGGAGATTATCTTGAGCGCGACGGGATACCCGAGCTTTTTCGCGATTTTCGCCGCCTCTTTTTCATCCTTCGCAATCCCGTAGGGGATGAGCCCTATCCCGTATTTCTCAAGCAGGGCGAATTCCGGAATCCGTGCGGGCATGGGTTAGCCATCTAATAGAAAATTTAAAAATGCTGGGAAAATCACTCGCACTGCGCGCCATCCGGCAATTCCATCCTGCTTATGACGTTGAGGTGCCTCACTCCCGTGGCTCTCTCGGCGGGCAGGGGAAGGAAGCCTGTGCAATTGTAGCCATCCACGTGAACAACGTATTTCCGGAAATCGGGGTTGGCCGAGCCCGGGACCGGGGATGCACAGCAAAGCCGCTGCTCCGGGACGGGGTTTATCGCGAGCGGGATTTCCAGCTCCGGGCAGAGTGCTGGCGCATTGGAGATGTCCAGCTCGGAGTCGGAAAGGGTGAGGTCGCGGCGGTCCATCATCGCGCAGTTCATGCCATCAAGGCCTTCTGTCACCGTCTCCCATGAAAAAACCGCCTTGTGGGACATCGCAGCGAGATAAGCGAGGGCGGCATCGGTGCCGAACCTGCGGGAAAGCTCCCTTGCGAAGGCCATGCGCAGCGAGACCGCGAGGTTGGATACCCTTGTCACCTCCTTCGCCGGGTCGGGGTCGCCGTACCCGCTTATGTAGGAGTTTATGGAGGCGTCCATCTCGCTATAAATCGCATCACCCAGGCGGATCAGCCTATCACGCACGGAGCGGAAATCGCCGTCGCTCCGGACCAGTTCCATGATGTTGAAAATGACGCTCTTGTGCAAGGTTCCCGCGGTCGCGATTTCCCGGGGGAAGCCTGCGAAGTACATCTCATCCTCGGGGCTCTGCATGAGGAATCCCCACATCTCCTGCGAGCCTGGGTCGTTCCTCGAGAG
The DNA here is from genome assembly GCA_903920925.1 of uncultured Microcaldota archaeon. Taxonomy (GTDB): domain Archaea; phylum Micrarchaeota; class Micrarchaeia; order Anstonellales; family Bilamarchaeaceae; genus CAIXOA01. The sequence goes on from CAIXOA010000149.1 coordinate 974, forward strand.
CAGGACGTGGACCATGAGGAGCTGCTCAATCCTGTTGAGTTCGGGAAGCGCCTCATTGCCCCATCCGCCCTCCTGCAGATGCCCCAGCTCGTGGAAGAGAAACCGGGCGTTCATGTATCCCTCGTTTCTTGTTGTGAGAATTATGGGGCCAGGGGAATAGATGCCCCTTTCCTGCGTAGGGGAGTCGTGAGATAAGGCATATGCCTGCATCGTGCCCTCCATGCACAATTGGGGCACCACCGTAAGCGACGCATTTTCGGGCATTCCGCCGGTGGAGAGCGCCTGGGACTCGTTTACCAGGTCTATCACGGGCTCCGAGATTATGCCTTCCTGCGGCGGCGCGGAGAGCTCGGAAAGCGTGGCTATCCTGCCGTCTGTCGGCATGTTCAGCGGGGTTGTGGTGCCATTGTGGGACCTGCACTGGTCCGGCTCGCATCCAATGGCAAGGGAGGCGAGGAGCGGCACGGCGGCAAAGGACGCCTTCCTGAGGGCCCTCCCGGCGAATCTTATCGCCCTCATCGCCCTGCTGCATTCCTGGGGCTGGCGCTCCGCATCGTTCTGCACTGGCTTTGCCCCCTTTTGCATGCATATATGTGG
>CAIXOA010000150.1 GCA_903920925.1 uncultured Microcaldota archaeon
CTCGTCCGCCCGGACTACACCTTCTATGACGAGATGAGGAAGAGCAAGGACTTCAACACATACACAGATATGCGCCTCACGGGCATCGGGCTCGTTGGCGTGGTGCACGGGCGGAAGGCGATAGACGCAATCCAGAGGTTCATCGGAAAGGTGGACCTGGGCGTAATCCCCCAGGTGGTGGACACCGTGATAATGATTGACGGCGGGCAGGTCTCCCAGGTGTACGAGCTCGAACACTCGGTGAAGGTTCCGGCGGGAATGAGGGAGGCGGACCTCGCGCGCCCCGTGATAGAGGTGAAGGACTTCGAGACCGGGGAGCCGGAATACGAGATTTACAAATTCGGGGAAGAAACGGTGGTGCTTCCCCTCGGAGAGGGCGGCGGGCACGGAAGGGGCCGTGGCAGGGGGGCGGAAAAGGGCGGCGGCTCCCTTGAGAGGGCACTGGAGCGCATAATGCAGCACGAGTTCAAGGTGGAGAAGGCGCAGAACGGGTTCATAGTGCATGCCAAGCCCAATGACATCACATATATCTTCAAGCAGGGAAGGAAGAAATTCAGGAAACTGGAGAAAAGGTACGGGCAGATAGAGGTGCGCGAGCTGTGAAGAAGATAATTTCACTGGAGAAGGAATATCCGCTTGCGCTGGAGAAGGCAACGGAAGCGATGCTGGACGGAAAGGTGTTCATCTACCCTACGGACACGGTTTACGGAATTGGGGGCAATGCGCTGGACGAGGAGGTTTGCGAGCGCATAAGGGAGATGAAGAAAAGGGATACGAAACCCTTTTCGATAATCGTTTCGGATTTTTCCATGCTGAGGAAATACTGCGATGTGCCCGAGGACAGGATAAGGTATCTTTTCACATACCTGCCCGGCCCCTACACGTTCGTACTCAACAAGAAGGAGGATATCCCTGCCTGCCCAGGGGAAAAAATAGGCGTGAGAGTCCCGATGCACTCCTTCGCAAGGAAGGTCGCGGGCAATTCCGGCTTCCCCATAATCGGGACGAGCGCGAACATCTCAGGAAAGGAGCCGGTCTTCTCGTTCAAGAAGATAAGCAAGGCGCTGATCAAGGAAGTGGACTTCGCGATTGACGGCGGGGACACGTATTACAGGAAGGAATCCACGGTCGTGGACCTGGTTGAAATGGAGATAAGGAGGGAGGGCGCCGGCGAATTCTCATTTTAGCTCCGAACGCGCGCGAAAGAAAAAGTATTTAAGCACTCCCGGAGAAAAGAAAGCATGGCGGGGCAGGTTCAAAGACCGGTCGCAAGGGACGAACGCATTTTCGCAGTGCCGCACATAGCGGACGAAACGCAGGCGGAGGAAAACCAGCTGAGGCAGCAGTTGCAGCAGAGGCTTGTGGACAAGATCAATGAGATGGTCGGAATCGCAAGGAGGCAGAGGCCGGACCTGCCGGAGATAGACCCGGGCAACTTCTCGCTCACAATCCCCAACAGCGATGTCGCGGTGGTTCAGAGCGCGGGATTCATTTTCACAGCCAACATGAGGGACGGAACCATATCCGTTTACGGCAAGGATTCCAAGGTAGTGATGGGTTGATGCTATGGTTCCACATGCAGCAAGGGAGAAGCCTGAGGAGGAATCCAAGCTCAGTTACGTGCCCACCCTCACGCGCGCGATGACCGAGGTGGAGCAGAACGCGTACACGATAATGAGCGACGCCTTCAGGAACATGTTCGAAGGAAGGGTGAAGGACTCCAGGATAGGGGATCTGATTTCAGAGCCGAGGAATTTCGAGGGCGCGACGGTCCGCTATGCGAGGATTGCGGAGGAGGACATATACAGCGTGGAGGCGACACTTAACCGGAAGAGGTGCATATTGACCCTTCTTGCCGGGGACAAGTCCACGAGCATGGTGCTCACTGATTTGAAAGCCAATATCATAGAACAGGTCAACGAATCCAACGGGGAAGTAAGGTACGCGCGCGCCTAATCCTTCTTCCAGGTCCCCCAGTCGTGCTTTTTCTTCTCGTCTTTCCTTTCCCCTCCCTCATCCTTGGGCGGCTCGCCCTTTCCCTTCTCTATCACGGGGCCCTTCTCCCGTTTCTCCTCTTTCTTTTCCTCCTTTTTTTCGTGGTGCCCTTTCCCATGCCCCTCGGCTTCCGGTTCCTCGCTCTTTTTGGGGACGATTTCCGCCTTCCTTACCGGGACAATTTCGCCCTCCCTGCCCCTCTTCCTTATGGGCACTACACGCGCAACTGAAATCTCCACTTCCGCTTCTTCCTCTGCCCCCTTTCCGAAAAAGTATTCCCTTATCGTCCTGAGAATCCCCTTCCTCTTTTTCACCCGGCGGGTCAGCTGGATTGGTATC
>CAIXOA010000151.1 GCA_903920925.1 uncultured Microcaldota archaeon
ATGAAGGGCCAACCCTCATTGTCCGGGGAGTTCATTATCGCAAAATTAACCGGCTCTGTCCAATCCCCATTGACTTTTTCCGTGGTCCAGATGTCCAGCCCGCCCTTGCCTCCGGGGCGGTCGGCATGGTAATACATTGTATTGCCGTCCGCGGAGAGGTGCATCTCGCCTACTTGGTATTCAACATTAAGTTTTTCCCCGGCATTCTGGAAGTTGGTCCATTTCCCGCCCACATATTCCGCGGTCCACAAATCCACGCCGCGGTAGTTCCCCTCGCGCGCTGAGCAGAACCACATTGTGTTCCCCTGCACAAAATAACATCCGTCCAGAGAAAGCTTGCCGGGCTCGTTGAGGAATACGCGGTGGGGCTCGCTCCAAACTCCGTTTTGTTTGTAGGAAACATAAAGGCCCGTTACATTATCCAATAATTGCCTTTCCACCGGAACGCGCACATCCGGGGTGAAGAAGAAATAGAATGTGTTTCCGTCCGGAAGAATGAAGGGGGAATCCTCCGCGCCCCTCGTGTCTATGGGCGGACCCATGGGAACCGGGGTTTCAAATTCATCCGAGTGCAATATGGGGGGATAGAGGTCCATCTCAGGAGTAATCTTCACCACATCCGCGGGAATTGTGCTTTCCCTTGGGACTTCGACCCACTGCGCGGGCGGAGTGGAGAGATTGGTTTGCGGCGCGGACGGGTGCTGGGTATTGTTATCCGGATGCTGATTCTCCGATGCGGTCTGGCCGCAGCATCCTGCGAAAATGAATGCGGAAAGCAAAAGGATTCCGAAAAGAACGGATTTGAATCGCATGCACAAAGCTTGCGGAAAGGGATTTAAATTTTCTCCGTTTATGCAAAGCATGGCAGGCCCGGCGCGGTCTGCTTCCAAGCCGACAAACCGGGGCGGCGCGGAAGCAGAGAGGGAGAAGGTTTCGAATGTCGAGGGGATTCTCCGGGAGATAAGCGAAAAGATTGAGACGAAGGTAAAGGAATTTGAATTATTGGAGGCGGCGGACGAATTGGTGAGGCAGAGGGCTTCCATATTATACGAATTATACGCAAAGGCCGAGGCGAGCGAGCGGGTGGAGCTCCTGCACATAGAAAGCGCGCAGGGATACTTCTCGGGGCAGGTACGGGCCTATCTCGAGGCGAAGGGCTACGAAACCTGGGACGCGTATTTGAAGCCGACTTTGAGCGAGATGGAGAACCTGAAATTGCGCGGGGGAATCGCGGAGGACTGGACAAGGCTGCCCGCGGGAAGGAGGAACGACCCCATCGCGATGTACCTTCTTCTAATGAAGCACGAGATTTTCGGGCTCACGGGGCCGCGATTGGACGAGAACGGATTGGACTGGATACAGGATGTGCTCGCGCCAACTGAAGAGTGACAAATATTTTTAAGAAGTGTGTCCAAAAATAGGCGCATATGGCCGGTGACACCTCGAGGCTGAGCCGCTGGCTTCAGCCAGCGCCCCCGACTGAAGTTGGGGTCAGCCGCGAGGTGTCAGGCAGAAATCAAACGCTGAGAGTGCATGATATAAGGGCATATGCGCCGGTCTGCGGGCCTGACTGCTAGGCGAGACGAACTCTTCTCATCGCGGCGCTTTCCTGCGCCGTGCCTTCGAACGCGCGTGCGAAAAGTATAAATATACAAACGGGAGAGAATGTTAGTATGCAAGCCGTGAGGGGGAAGCCTGAGGAACTGGCGCACACCACGCAGGAACTGCAGGGCATAGCAACGGAGCTCCTCGGCAGGTATCGTGCTTATCTAGACAACGGAGGGGCGCCCATACAGGACCCGGAAATCCTGAGAAAGATAGATGCTGCGTTCATAAACTACGGGTATCCTCCGGGGAGAA
>CAIXOA010000152.1 GCA_903920925.1 uncultured Microcaldota archaeon
CTGGATTATCTGCTCGAGCATCTCAATATTCATAAGAATTAGACGCCGGTTTCACGTATTTCCCGTCAATGGTATTCCTTATCACGCGGGCCCGCTTCGCCCCGAGCCCCTCCACTTTCAATAATTCCTCCTCGCTCGCATTGAACACGCCCCAAACGCTCCCGAAGTGCTCCAGCAGCGAATCCGCAATCTTCGGCCCGATCATGGGCAGCATCTCTATTATCGCCTTCTGGTTCTGCGCAAGAGTGAGCCCCTTCCGTGCGCCCGTGACGCGCAGGGGCTTCTTCTCCGCGAGCTGTTCGTGCTTCGCGATGAAGAAAACAAGCTCTGCGGTCTTTTCCGCATTTCTTGTAAAGAAAACGGAAGCCCCGAAATCCGCGAGCACGGAGGAATAAGCGCCCATCAATGATTCTTTAGAAAGCATCCCCGCGTTCCCCTCCCCCTCCACCACGACTACGTCGCGAGGGTAGCTCTCCGTCAATCGTTTGAGTTGCTCAAAAAGCCTCATGTCCATCACGGACTTCTCGAAATCGTCGCGCGTCTTCCTTTCCACCGCCACGCGCTCGGAGCAAATAAAATCAGCCACAGAAAGCGTCCCCTCCTCCACCTCCGCCCCCAGCCCCTTCAATAATTCGGCGAACCCCGCTTCGCGCTTGTCCACGGCAATCTTCACGTTCCCCTCTTGCATTCAGGACACGCCTTTCATGTATTCGTCTATCTCTTTGAAGCTTATGGCGCAGCCCGCGCTCTTCAATCTGTAAAGCGCCGCCTCGGCCACCTCTTTCTCTATTTCGTCGAAGTGCTTCAGGAATCCCATCTCATACGCTACAATGAGCGCCTCGGTGCTCCTCACCACGGTCAGCCCCTTTGTCAGGTTCTGCATCTTCTCCAGGCTCCCCCTGTTCACCATTATGTTCACGTGCAGCTCCGTCTCGAGGTGTTCCTTCAGGTTGAGCGGAGCCTCTATCATCAGCCTCGCCGTCCTCTCGTCCATGAGCACGTTCCTCACTTCCAGGTCCTCGGCGAGCGCAATCATCTCCACCTCGCCCGCGTGCATGAGCCTCAGGGGCTGGCCCCTCGCGAAGAACACCGTGTTAGCCGTTTTCTCCAGCTCCGCCGTCTTGGATGAAACGTCCGCATCCACCTTCTCGAGGATGCCGTCGTTCAGCATGTCCTTTATTTTCAGCGCGGAGAACCGGTAATCCTTGTTCGGGATGTGCAACGGGTTGTCCACGCACTCCTGCACCACGGATTTCGGCACGAGGAACTTGACGCCCGTCTTCTCCTTCAGGAAATAGAACACGTGCGCCAGGCACGCGTCGGTCAGCGATATTATCGCGCTGGAGTCGCAGATGAAATCCTTCTCGGCCATTTTATCCCTCGAATGCCCTCTTCGCCCTCTTCACGCGCTCGGAGATGCCCACGGCCTCCGCCACCCTGTCCGCCATCATAGTCTTCCCGGAATAGTCCATGATGTCCTGCTTGGACATCCCCGTGACCTCCGCGGCGAGGGAGAGGCTCATCCCCTGCGCATACAAAATCGCGGCGGTCTTCAGTTTTCCCTTTTCCACGAGGCTCTTTACGAACCTCTGGTCCTCGCTCTCCATCTCGCCGATGGTCTCCTCGAGGTTCCCGGCGGCGATGTTGTAC
>CAIXOA010000153.1 GCA_903920925.1 uncultured Microcaldota archaeon
AGCTCGTCCACCTTGTGGTCTCCGCGCTCTATGTAGGTGTTGCTCATGCGGACTATGGGCGGGACGCCGAAGGTTTCGGCGCGGGCGTGGCCGTTCGGGGCTTCGCCAAGCGAAAAGGCGCTTTCCTCAGAGTGGAGGAATCCCTTGAGGACGCCCCCCTGGATGATGTTTTCCGCCTTTCCGGGCATGCCCTCGTCATCGAAGGAATAGGAGCCGAACGCGCCTTCCAGCTCGGGGGAGTCCCAGATGCTCACGAGGTCGGAGCCTATCTTGAGGCCCTTCTTGCCTCCGAGGATTGACGTGCCCTCCTGGATCGCGTCCCCCTCGCAGGCGTGGCCGACCGCCTCGTGGGCGAACACGCCCGCCATCTCGTTGTCAAGGATTACCGTGTAGGCGCCGGATGGCGGAGGCGAGGCGGAAAGGGAACCGAGGCATTTTCTCTTTGCCTCCCTTGCCGAGGAGAAGAGGGATTCCTCGTCCCACTTTTCGCGGGATCCCCAGGTCTGGTGGCCCTCCTGCGCGGATGTTCCGTCCTTTCCGATGCATATGAAGCGGGAATAGAGAAGGAGGCATTCGTCTTCCAGATGCGCGCCCGCCGAGTTCGCATAGGCGCGGTGGGCCAGGCTCTCCGAGAGGCGGACCTGCCTGTTGCGTATTCTTCCGTCCTCCATCTCCGAATAGAGGGATTTGCAGGAACTGATGAGCTTTTCCGTTTCGGACGGGTGGAAAGGGACGGATTTTTTGGGGCGGGAGATTTCGGACTGGCGATGGGGATATCCGGAGTTGCCTTTCCCCGCGGAGGCGAGCCTTTCCGCGCGGGCGAGAAGCGCCTGGAAATCGGAGAGCGGGCCGGAGGCGAAGCCCCAGGAGCCGTTCATGAACGCGCGGACGGAAATGCCTTCCGCGGCCCCTTCGCGGGATTCCTCCTCGCCGTCCTTTATCCCGATTGCCCGGGAGGAGACGCGCAGGAAGCGGAAATCGCAGAAGAACGGCTTGCCGGAGAGGGATTTCCTTATGGGGTCGATGTCCATCGGCTCACTCCTTTGGCTCCACGGCCGATTTGTAGAAGTCGTATTGCTCCTTGCTCGTGATTATGGTGAACAGGAGATTGTCGTTGTCGATGAGCCTGAGGATGAGGTTCTTGCTGGCCGTGGTGATGATCAGTTCCGTGGCCTCGTCCTTCACCTCGCGAAGAAGCGCGTCGCTTATGTTGAAGCCGAAGGAGGCCATGCTCTCCACCCCGTCGGGAAGGTTGAAGTTCGAGCCCTGGACTACGCCGTCCCTCCTTATTATCGCGGCCATTATCCCCTGGCCCTTGAGCTTCTCGATGATTTCAAGCATCTAGTCCACCTCCACACCCAGGGGCCCTATCCTTATGGGGACCTCGATGGGCAAATCCGGGCTGGAAACAACCTTTGCGCCCTGGAACACCTTTATGGTGAATTCCTCGTTGACCGAGTGCTTTAGCATGGTAAGGAACTTGTCATCGTGCATGCCCTCGTCTATCATGAGGAGGGTGGTTGCGTTTGCGTTCTTGAGCCTACCCTCCACCAGCGAGAGGAACTTGGAGATGGATTCCTGCTGGGAATGGACCGCGAGCGTGGACAGGGAGTGGAAAACAACGCGCAGCCTCTTTCCCTGCATCTGCTCCAGCGCCTCGTTGATTGCGAGCGAGAGCTCGTTGAGCGCGGAGGGGCTGCTTATCTGGACTACATTGGGCTTTGCGGTGGAGGGGGTCTGGGCGGATATGGTTAGCGAATAGCAGTCCAGGTATTTGACCGCGTCGGACTTGATTATCATGCCCCATTCGCCCGCCATGCCCTCAAGCTCGTCAGGAGTGCGGTCTGTGGTGATGTAGATGATTTTGTCCCCCGCTTGTATTCCTGCGGAGACGAAATGGAATGCAAAAACGGTCTTCTCCGGGCCGCTGGGGCCGATTAGCGCGACCGTGGAGGGGTTCTTGTAGCCCCCATCAAGCATGATGTCGAACTGGGAAACTCCGGTGCTTGCGCGGTTTAGGCGGAGGACAGGAAGGTTCTTGTTTACGCCTAATTCGTCCATGCCGTTGTTTCTGGGGGAAAGTTTAAAATTGGTGCTAATGTAACCATGGTTACAACGGAAACCGGAAACCCAATGGCGGAATCCCACTGGATTCTGCCAGTTATCTCCGCAGAGATACGGAAACTGGAGACCCGAAGAAGATGATGGGCCCATGGAGAGTGCCTGAAAATGTTTCCGGTTTCCCGTTGCCTGTTTCCCGAAGTGAAAACGGCGGGTTTTCCGTTCCGGGTTCCCTGTTCCCGGAATGTGGTGAAGCACAATCCCTTCCGGCAAGGCAGATTTCAAGCGAATTGAGCAAGAGTTGGCCGCAGATAAAGGAGCAGATGCTTTTCCTTGGGCGCCATCTGACCAAGTGGAGCCTGGTGAAGGCGATAGGCATCCTCTCCGAAGCGAGGAAAAGCCGCTTTCTGCGCAGGAAGACGCCCAAGTACGGCTCCATGAACAAGGGCTTCACGGAAGAGGAATTGGAGCGGTTTTTCAGCGTTGTGGACGACCCAAAGGCGCACCTCCTTTTCTCCTACCAGGCCGTCCTAGGCCTCCGCATAGGGGAAGCCGTGAGGGTTAATGTCAAGGACATGAACCTGAAGACGCGCGAGCTGCGCATCTTCACTGAGAAAAGCGACAAGACGGACTACCTCCTGATACCCGAGAAACTCTTTGAAGCGACGTTGAGTTACATCTCCGCATATGAGAAAGACATCGCTGTTGCAAAGGGCCACCTGTTCTTTTCCTTCCAGCCCGGCAGAAGGACGGAGAGGACCGTTCCCCACATAACCAGCAACTGTGCAAGAATTATTTTCAACAAATACGTGAAGAAAGCCAAGATGGATGAGATTTATGGGTATAGTGTTGGGGAGCGCACGAAGCAGCTTTACCGGCTCAGCACCCACAGCCTGCGGCACTACGCGATTACGAACTTCTGCAGGAAGAACGGCGGGAACGTGGCTCTATCCTCCAAGTTTGCGCGGCATACGAGTTTGCAGACGACGATGATTTACGTGCATACTGCGAAGAATGAGCTTTATGAGAGCATAGAGAGGGCGAATAACGACGAGCTTTTGGAAAAGGTGAGGAGGATGCAGGAAACTGCATAATTTACTTTAAGTAACTAAAAACCCATGGAAAAAAGTTATTTAAAGGTACTTACAGTAATCCTCTCGGTGCTGGCTTGTCAGATTCTCAAATGGAAACCGCAAGAAAAGAGATAGCGATACTACTGGAAAAGTTTAAGCGAGACGTTGAGG
>CAIXOA010000154.1 GCA_903920925.1 uncultured Microcaldota archaeon
CCACCTTTCTCCGCACCTCCGCCGAGGGCCTCTGGCCGAAGATGCGGAAGGAGCCGCTGTCCTCCTTCTCCAGCCCGGAGAGGATTCTGATGAACGTGGATTTGCCCGCGCCGTTCGGGCCCAGAAGGCCGAATACCCCTCCCTCGGGGATATTGAGCGAAAAATTGAAGAGGGTTACCTTTCCAGGATAGGTCTTCACGAGCTCCAGCGCCTCGACCGCATAGGATGCGGGCGCGGATTGGGATGGAAGGGCCTGTGCCGCTGGCCCGGGGTTCTGCCCGGGAACCGGCTCTGGCGGCAGTTCCATCTTCTTCCTTTTCGGCATCGGATGGGATTATCCGTTATGGTTTAAGATGCTTGCTTTAGGGCGTCACGGCTGTAATATACAAACAGGGCCACGAGGGCCGCGGAAACCGCGAACAGCGCGGCGCTCCCCAGGAAGGCGAGTATGAAGCCGCTCAGGGCGAGCACCAGGAATTCCCCGAACGTGCTCGGGGAGAACATCAGCGCCACGTCCGTGGAGAGGCACCTGCTGCCCTGCGTGGCGAGCACGACCATCTTCTCCTGCATCGCGTAGCACACCCCGAACCCGAAGCCCACCAGCATCAGCAGGGGGAAGAGGTAGGCGTGGGAAAGGGGCACCAGCAAAAGGAGGGGGATGGTGATATCCTGGAAGAAGAGGAGCACTTTTTCTTCAAGCCCGAGTTCTATCGCGGAATAGCTGCCCATCGCCATCGATAGGTAGAAGAACATCACGAGCGCGCCTATGCTCTCGTAGGGCATGCCCAATTCGCTGCGGAGATAGACGGGAAGGAGGAAGGAGAAGAAGATGGCGAACGCCGAGGCGAAGAAGAATATGGAGAACGAGGTCTCCTTGAAGAGGCGGCTCTTGCCGTTGAAATTCAGCATGTTTGAGGGGTCTATCTTTTCCTGCGGGCCCTTCCCTTTCCAGAAGAATATGGATATTATGAATGATGCTATGCCGCCCAGCGCGAGCAGCTGGAAGAAGGAGTCGAAAGAGTAGGAGATTAGTATGCCTGCGACCCCTATGCCTATTGTGGAGGCGAGCATGCGGATTGCGAGGAGCTTCGCCAGGCTCACGTCCTTTGACGCCTCCCTTTCTATGACCTTGGTGCGGTTCACGGCCCAGAAGAAGGACTGCGCCGAGCCGTTCAGCAGCTCCCCCAGCGCGAACCCGAGCGGGGTGGAGGCGAACATGAAGGTGAGCGAGGAGAGGGCCTGGGAAGCCGAGTTCGCCAGGAAGAACGGCCTCGTGCCTAAGACCTCCGCGGCGACCGAGGCGATTATGCGCAGGACGAGGATGGCCAGCGGGGCCACGCACACTATGAGCCCTATGTCCTGGACGCCCACCCCCTTCTGGAGAAGGTAGAGCGGGAGCGCCATGGCAAGCGACGAAACGAAAAAGGCGAGGATGAAGTTCACGGCCATGAGCTTGCGCATGGGGAGAATTCGTAATGGAGAGGGTTTAAATTGATTGGGAGTTGGGGCATGAACCCCGCAGGGCCGGGAA
>CAIXOA010000155.1 GCA_903920925.1 uncultured Microcaldota archaeon
CGCACAGTTTCGCTAGGGCGAAACTATTGCCCCCATTTTCCTCTACTTTTCTGACCCCCTCCCACTGCACTTTGAGGCTCTTTGAACGAGCTCCTTACGCAACGAAGAGATTATCTTTTCTCCAATCTCCAGCGCACGCCCTTGTCGCTGTCTTCAAGGACCACGCCCAGCTCGCCGAGGCGCTTCCTTATTTCGTCGGACATGGCGAAGTTCTTCTCCTTCCTTGCCTTCTCCCTCAAATCAATCAGCAGCGAAACCAATTTTTCAGTCATTTCTGGCATCTCAATCTCCTCCCTCTTCAGTCCCAAAATCCAGAGCATATTCTCCAGTTTTTCCCTCACTTCCGCCATCTGCTCGTAATCCGGCTTCTCCTTCTCCAGATGAGAAAACACATGGGAAGCGAGGTTGAACAGGTGCGCGATTGCACCAGGCGTGTCGAAATCGTCGTCCATGCAGGAATAGAAGCCGGAGATTGCGAATTCGCAGTCCTTGCGGAACTCCTTGTCCGCGGTGGAGGGTTTTTCTTCCGCCAACACTTCATCCAGTTTCTCCCATAGGAGGAATATGCGCTTGCAGGATTCCTCCGCGGAACGGATGGACTCCTCGCTGAAATCCACGGGGCTGCGGTAATGGCTGCGCAGGAAGAAGAGGCGCACCGCGTTGGGCGAGTGCTTGGAAAGCAAATCCTTGAGGGTCACGAAATTCCCGAGGGACTTGCTCATCTTCTCCCCGTTTACCGTAAGGAAGCCTGTGTGCATCCAGAAGCGGACGAACTTTGCGCCGGTTGCGCCCTCGGCCTGGGCGATTTCATTCTCGTGGTGCGGGAAGATGAGGTCCCGGGCGCCCCCGTGTATGTCCAGGGTCTTGCCTCCGGAGTATTTCATCCCCATGGCGGAGCATTCTATATGCCAGCCGGGGCGGCCCACGCCCCAGGGGGACTGGAATGTGAGGACGTCCTCGCCCTTCTTCCAGAGGGCGAAGTCCGCGGGGTCCTCCTTGGTTTCTTCGGGCGCTACGCGGGAGCCCCGCTCTATCTCGTCTATCTTCTGGCCGGAGAGCATCCCATAGTGGCGGAACTTGCCCACGGAGAAATAGACGCCGGTTTCGGTCTCGTAGGCGAGGCCGTTCTTCTGTATCGCGGTTATCATCTCTATTATTTCCGGGATGTGCTCGCTCACCTTGGGATAAACGTTAGCGCGGATGACGTTCAAAAGGTCGAAAAGCTCCACCGCCTCGCCCTGGAAGCGCTCCGCAAGGTCGTGCGGGGATATGCCGCTCTCCCGGCTGCGGTTGAATATCTTGTCCTCCACATCGGTAATATTCTGGATGTGGAAGACGTCGAAGCCCTTCTGGAGCAGGTGGCGCTTCACGGTGTCGAAGGCTACGTAGGTGCGGGCGTGGCCCACGTGTGCGTGGTCGTAGGGGGTGAGGCCGCAGACATAGAGGTTCACCCTCTTGCCTTCCGCGGGCTCGAACTTCTCCTTCTTCTTTGTGAGCGTGTTGAATATGAGCATGTGCGCACCCGATGCGAACTCCGAGAAAGGTTTATAATAATCATCTATTTAATGCATACAGGTGATTTTTGATGCCTGAAGAGAAGAAAGTAGAGAAGAGAACTGTGGCTGCTGCGCCGGCACCGGCGCCTGCATCCGCACCGAAAAACATTGGGGGAGGGGACAAGGATTCCAACCTCATGGCCGCACTTGGGTACATAATAAACCTCGTAATGCTTCCGTGGTCATTTGTAATATACTTCGTGAAGAAGGAGGATAAGTTCGTAAGGTTCCATGCATTGCAGGCGGGGATACTGTGGATTATCGCCATGATAATCACGGTCATCCTGATTGTGATAAGCATAATAGTCGGGATGGTGCTCGGTCCGCTCTCGTGCGTTGTCTGGGGGATACAGCTCCTGTTCGGGCTCGCATTCCTTGCGGCCGACCTGTATGCAGCATACATGGCATACCAGGGAACCGAGTGGGAGATGCCGGTCATCGGCGCCTTGGCGAAGTCCCACGCGGCGTAAATTCCTTTAATTTTTTCTTCTTATTTTTCTATTTATTTTCCTATTCCTTACTACATAAAATCAGAGAGCCCCTTCTGCTGGATTTTCTCGTCCTCGAAAACGCTTTTTATCTCCTTCTCAACGAGCTGGAGGCGCTGCTTGAGGTAGGCGGGGAGTGCGTAGTCCTCCACCATCCGCATGGAGACCTTGAGGTATTTCTCTATTCCCCCCTTGTTGATGGTGAGAATAATCTTTCCTCCACATCTTGAGCATTTGCCTATGAGCGGGGGGCGGCGGTAGATTTCGTTGCAGTCCACGCACCTGAAGTTCTGCCTGGAGAAGGAGCGGAGGTTTCCGTAGATGTCCGGGATAAAATGAGAGAGGATGAGGCGCTCGGCCGCGTCCTTGGAATCCACCGCGCGGATTAGTGCGTGCAGGGCGAATTCCGCCTCTATCTTCTCGGGGATGGAATCCAGCTTTATGTAATTGGTGACCATGGGGCCGGTGTTGAGGGTGGCGGTGTCGAACATGAAGTTCAAATCGTCGTATTCCTCGGGCTTCCCGAGCAAATCCTTCACGAGGCGGAGCTTGATTTCTCCGGGGTAGGCGAGCTTTTCGCACGCCTCGTAGAATGCGAGCGGGTATTTGCCCACCACCTCCATGCCGTGGACCTCATCATCCACCTCCAGCGGGTTTATTTTTGGGGTGAGGAGGAGCGGGGCGTCCATGGTGCCCCCCCTCTTGGTGGAGAGGTAGGAGCGGGAGAAGTTCAAGAGGGCGTCCATGAGGAGCATGACCGCGTCCTCGTCCCCGTCGCAGTTGCGCCTCTTTGCCGTATGGAAGTAGGGGTGCGCATAGCCGAGGTTCGCCTCCGTATACCCTATTATGCGGGAGAGGACGCAGGCGGAGGTATGCGGGGAGAGCCCCGCCACAAGGTGGCCAAGAAGGTCCTCGTCCTTCTCCAGTTTGTAATAGGGCGGGAGGCCGTAAAGATTTACAAGGAGGTCGTCAATGAAGCGGGCTATTTTTGCGATGTATTCCAGGCCGTGCCTGGAGATGAGGATGTCCTGGGGCATCAACGCAACCACCTGGTCTTCGGAAGTGATTGGCTTGCCCGCATGGTCCTTCTCATAGCCAAGTTTCCTTATCCCCTCCGCGGTCTGGTTTATCTCGGAGATGCGGAAGTGGGTGAGGGGCGCGTTCGTGGCGTCGAACCTGCATGTTCCGTCCTTGTATACGTAGACCATGTGCTTCGCGCGGAAGAAGCCCTTTTCGAGGCGCTCGGGGATTTTATTGTCACTAAACAAGCCCTTCACCCCCTTCAAATCCGGAGGAAGGAAGCCCAGGTCCGATTTGAGTTTCTCCATCATGGAGATTATCTCTATGGGGCGGTAATCGTAGTTCTGCGTCTGGACGTCGCAGTGCTTTTCCTCCTTGGTCGTCTTCCCGCATTTCACGCATACCCTTTCCAAAGAGCATTTCCCGCCGCAGGGGCAGCGCGTGGAGAAGGCGGTCTTTCCGCACTCCCGGCAGCGGAACCTCGCCACCTCCACGTTTATTCCCCTCTCCTTTTCCCTTCCCTTCAAAGAGCGGTATATCTTTATGAGGCTCCTGTTCTTGGGGGAGCCGGTCGGGAAGAGGACGTGCGGGCTTCCTGGCATTATCCTTTCCTTGGCCTTCTCCGGCCTGCCCATCCTTCCGCCTATGTAGGTGGGGCACTTCCTGCGGATTGTGATTCCGGAAAGGCGGCAGATGTTTTCCATAACCGCCTGGTTTGCGTCCATGGAAAAGGAGGATGTGTCCACCTTTTGCCCCATCAGCAGCCCGAGGGAGGAGAGGAGGGAATAGCCGTCATCCCCGGAAATGAATATTTTTCCGTCCGAAACCTTGTGCTCTATGTAGAGGTTCTCAAGGAAGGTTTTTTCATTTTCCACCGGAAGCACCAGTTCGCGGAGCTTGTTCCCTTCCCAGGTGAGTTTCCCTTTTGCAAGATAGTGGGCCAGGGATGAGACCTCCTCATGCGACAAGTCATGCCACGGATATGTGTAATCCGGGTGGAGGGGTGTCCCGTGCTTTCTGGAGAACTCGAACGCCTCGAATGCATTTGATATGCGGGGGATGTTCAGCTCCCTGGATTCTATTTCCGCCTCCCACCATTCCCTGCAGTAGCCGGAGGGCATCAGCGGATGGTTGGACTTGAGGAAATCGCCGAAGGTGACGAGCATGTCCCCGAGGAACAGGATTTGCGCTATCTGCAAACGGAGGGATTCCGCCTCCTCCGCGCTTCTCACCTTCTGGACCGAGCCGTCCTTCAGCTTCACCACCGGTGGCTCGATGGAATCGCAGACGGTCACCACGCAGCCCTTCCCCGGGCGCTCCACCTTCAGGTGCGTGCCGTTGGCGGGGAAGGAGTCCAAAAGGACCATCGCCGCGGGATGGAGGTTCCTTGCCATTATGCCGTTGGTGCGGCTTCTTCCGTAACGGAGGCGGAAGCCTCCCTTCGCCATGGGGTAGCTGAAAACGGGGCGGCCAGCGACCAGCCCCTCAAGGTACGTGAAGTCGGGGCCCACTTCCACCTTGTCCTGTTTCGTCTTCACCTTTATAATTTCCTGCAGCCAGTCCCAGTCCAGGCCGTATTTTTTCGCCTGCTTCAGGACCTTGGAGGCCTTCTGCGCAATCCCCTCGCAAATCACGAGCGGGATGCCTCCGCGCACCCGGTTGCTCTTCACCCTGTCCAAATCCCGGTGGACGGAAACCTCCACGTCTTCCGTGGGGTCGCCATCTATGCATACTGGGCAGTTGCGCACAATTATCGCGACGTGCTCCTCGGGGGGCTTGTACTGCAGGTGGTTGCAGCGGTTTTCATATGTCTCGACTTCTTCGAGGTATCTTGCAACTTCGGTCTCGGTGGGGCGGAAGTTGCCTATTTCGCATTTCCTCCTCGCGATGTCCGCTAAAACCACGCTTAGGGCGGCTACCGTGCCTCCCGCGGAGCGGATTGGACCGGCGAAAAAAACTGAAACGTAATTCGTGCCGTCGGGATTTTCGTTTATGCTCACCTGGGAGATGCCTTCCGTGGGCGCGACAAGGACGCCCTCGGTGAGAATCCCAACGGCGGTCCTCACCGCCTGCTCGATCCGTTTCTGGGTGGTGCCCTGGGAATGCTGGCCTGCGGCGATTTCCTCCGCGAGCTTGAACGCGATGTCGTTGCGGGACATCCCCCCGGCCTCCATCTTCCTTATCACGTCCGCGATGCCCGGGGGGCCGACCAGCCCCTCCACCCTTGCTGCAACGTCCTTCGCAACGAGTATTTCCACCTTTTCCTCGGGGTCGAAACCCTTGCTTCTTGCCTCTGAGGCAATCGCATAGGCCTCTTCAAGGCCCTTCTTGAGGGATTCAAAGTATTCCATATGGTTACCTCGAGAAATCCAATGTCTTCAGCACGTCGTTCTTGAACTCGTACACCGGGACGCGGCCCGGGGTGGGGATGTGCCCCTGCTTCAACTGGAAGTCGGTTTTGCTCTGGAACGTGCCGGAATTGATTACCAGTGTCCCGCGGTATTTCGTGTATCCGTTCTTGTGGACGTGGCCGAAATGCAAAATGTCCGGCTCCTTCTCTATGAGCATGTAGTCCATCCTTTCCGGGACGATGGCGTTGCCTCCGAATATGGTGGAGAGGTGCCTCCTCTTGAGGCATTCGACCATCACCATCTCGGGCTTGGAATAGGAGAGCTTGGGGACGGATGCTATCCAGGAATCCGTGGATGTGCCGTGGTAGATGAGGTGGTCGCTGGACTCTATTGCGACCATGCATGGGCTTCCGATGAGATGGACGTCGCTCTTGATAAGGTCCTTCCCCATCGCGGGCATGGGCTCGCCCCTCCTCACCGCGTCGTGGTTTCCGGGGCCCACTATTATCTCTATATAATCCGGAAGGGATTCCACGAATGCATCGAATAGTTCATATTGCTTGTAGATGTCCTTTATGGTGAGCTCCCTTTCCTGGTTGGGATAGATGCCGATTCCATCAACAACATCGCCCGCGACAACCAGGTATTTCACCTTGCCCGCGAGCTCGGGGTTATCCCTCTTTCCGTGCAGCCATTCCACGAACCCGTCCAGGTATTGGGGGACGAACTTGTTGCTCCCGAAATGGATGTCCGAGATGTAGGCGGCCGCGACGTCCTTCTCGCAGACCTTCTTGTCCCGTGTTATGGGCATGTCCGGCCATTCGAATTCCTCCACGATTATGAAGGCGTTGACCACTTTTCCGTAGGCGGCGATTATGTCGTCGCGGACGAGGAGCTTCGCCTTTTCGAACGTTTCCGCGTCCCTTTGCGTGAACAGGATTTTGAATTTTCCCTCCAGGTCCTCCACGTCCATCAGGATGTTCCCGTTTTTCGTGATGCGGATGTCCGTGACCATCACGATTGCCTTCACTTTCTGGTTCTCGTTCTTCTTTATGTCCTTGAGCACGGTTTCCGGGTATTTGGAGGAGTAGAGGGAAAGCAGGCGGGAAAGCCTCTGGAAGCGGTCGCGGAAATAGGCCACGAAATCTTCCACCGTGCCTCCGCTGCGGGATTTTCCGGTGATGTCCGTCTTTTCGTGCACGTGGAAGGAGGGTTCGTATTCCTTTGCGAGGGGATGGAAATCCGAGGGGGGGATGAATTTTGCCTTCTGTTCCGCATCCAGGGGGGCCTCTTTCTTCTCGTTCCTCTGCAGTATGAGTAGTTTTACGTCCTCCTCGGTAATGAAGTTTTTCTGGAGCGAGAGGAGCTCTTCTGGGGCGAGGGAAGCGGATTCGGAAAGTTTTTCCGCCTCCAAAGAAATCCTGACGCCTTTTTCCATCAGCGCCTTCATCCGGTTCACTTCTTCATGGACTCCAGGGCGCTGAGGATGTTCCAGATCTGCATGCGGGCGTGCGAGGGCATGTTCACGTCCTCGCTGACGGACTCTATTGAATAGATTGCGGAGCTCACCTTCAAAGTAACCTCGTCGTTTGAAGTGAGCCGCACCTTCGCCTCGTCCAGGGCGCGCCTTATGTTCTTGGGGACTGTGGTGTCGTTCGCCACCCCCTCAATCAGCCCGACTATCTCATGAACGGATACCATCCTATCAACCTCTTCATTTGCCCGAAGGGCACAAAATGCAGAGAAATATCGTGCAATAGATTTTTATTTGTAAGTAAAGTTGCTTTGGAAAAATTGTAGGCAGCGTGAGGAGTACGTGTGAAGAGTTTCAAAGTGAAGTGGGGGGAGGGTCAGAAAAATAGAAAGAAATGGGGAGGGGGTTGTTACCCCCTCCGCGTTTCTTCTTATCGGGCCCGGTGGGATTTGAACCCACGACC
>CAIXOA010000156.1 GCA_903920925.1 uncultured Microcaldota archaeon
CGCCTTCACTATCTCGTCCAGAGCAGCTCCTTCACTTTCTTCACTCCGAGTATTTTCACAAACCTTGCGAGCTTTGGGCCCTGCGGCTTGGAAATCAATGCGAGATAGATGGACTTGAACAGTTCGGGAGGCGGAACATTGTTCTTTTTCGCCAGCTCGTATACGCTATTTTGTATGCCCTGCTCATCCATTTCCTCGGAAAGGGAAGATGCGAACTCTTTTACCAATTTTCCGTGCTCGTGGGGCGCGCCCTTCAATTCGAAAACATATTTGTCCGGAATCCATTTTCTCGCAAGCCACTGCTCCACGTACGGGGAGATGTATGCCACTCCCTTCGGGTCCTTCAGGCGCTTTCCCACCTCTTTCCAATCCTTGTATAATGCATAGGTTACGAGGATGTCCTGCAATGGGGCTTCCCATCCCTTTCCCCCAGTGAGGGAATATGCGACCGACTTCTTCCTGTCCGCCCTTTCCA
Organism: uncultured Microcaldota archaeon; assembly: GCA_903920925.1. GTDB lineage: Archaea > Micrarchaeota > Micrarchaeia > Anstonellales > Bilamarchaeaceae > CAIXOA01. The sequence goes on from CAIXOA010000156.1 coordinate 476, forward strand.
ATTCCTTTTCCGGGTCCATGGAGGCCGCGTATTCGAAATCCAAAACGAGCGTGAGGAGCGTCTGCTCATCAAGCACCAGTTCCTTGTCCTCCTGCAGATCAGGGCGGAGCAGCGCATATTCAAGCACGGGAAGGGGAAGAAGCTGCATCAGCTCCGTAACAGTGTGCCCGATTCCCTTGCTTTTGGAGTATTTCTTCCCCTTGTATTTGAGGAAGCCGAACTTGTAGAATACCACGGGGCCGGGTTTTTTGAAGAACTGCCTGTGGATTGCGTAAACCGTGGCTATTGTGCCCCCTTTTGTGTGGTGATCCACGCTCCCGCCTTCCGTGGTGACGTTGAGGAAGTCCTGGCGTGCAGGCCAGTCCAGCCTGAATAAGAGTTTGTATTTGTGGTCGGAAATCTTCGCCCTTCCCCTGTAGCCGCAGCCTTTTGTATATTCTGTTGCCACATCGCAGGCATACTCATATTCCCCGTTTGAGTAGTTCAAAACGCGGGTGGTGGCGACCTTTCCGCATTTTTCGCATATGGGCATTATGGGGTGCCAGGTGTCCGGCATTGTATCCCGGAGGGAGGAGACGCGCACCATCTCTTTTACCTCATCTTTCCTCTCGGCATATTCCCGTGCATACTCATCATAAGCCCCGCTCGCGTACAATTCGTTTGCGGGAAGGATTTCCGGATGGGCGCCGAACCTGTGCATCGCATCCACCGCCTCCGCAAGGAAGTGCTCTCCGAAAGAGCGGTGGCAGCCCTGGGGGTCCGGTGTGAAGGCGAGCGGCTTTCCCAGGTGCGGGGTGAGTTCCTTCTCATATTTCTTAAACGGCTCCGGGATGGAATCAAATGCGTCAAGGAGGTCCGCGTTGAATATGAATTTGGTTTCCCCCTTCTTTTTGAGTTCTTTTGCGATTGCGTCCGCGAAGAGGAATTCGCACAGGGTTCCGGGATGGAGCGGGCCGGAGGTGGTTATCCCGCTGGCAACTACGAATGGGGGCGATGCTTTTTCGGCGATTTCGTCCGCGATCAGTTCGCTCCAATGGGAATTCTTCTTGTCCATGGGGAGAGATTGGAAAATAGAATTTTTAAAGAGGGACGGGGAGGTGCAAAAATATAATGAACATTTATAAGCATAATTCTACACATATTATCCCATGGTGGAGGGCTCAAGCAGCGGGAATGGAAATAAGCCCCAGCTCAGGGTAATCCATGGGGAGCTGGCTGAAAAGACTCCAAAGATGCCTGATTCTCATAAGAAATTCCCCCATCTTGCGGCAGTGGTGGAGCCCATAGTGCAGGGGATGCTCTGGGAAGCCAGGCAACTGGCGGATGCCAGGGAAAAAATCAACCTTATGTGCATTACTGCCCTCGCAAGGGCCGAGGTTGGCGGGGATGCGATACCGATACTGAGGGAGGCGACGGTGGTTGCGGATTCGCAGGAGGACAGGCTGCTGGCGGCGGAACTCATGGTGGATGTGGCGGACGTCTTCCAAAGGTCCGGGCTGGACCCCTGGCCGATAATGGACATGGCTTTCAAATGCGCAACAGAGGCGCCGCCGGGAAGGGAAAAAGAGGATGTTCTCGCGGGGATAGCCTATTCCTATGCGGTGCTGGGCGATTACCCGAGGGCTGAGAGGATAATGGATATGCTAACCGAATTCGAATTGAG
>CAIXOA010000157.1 GCA_903920925.1 uncultured Microcaldota archaeon
CCCTCCACTTTTTTCAGGGCGCCTTCAATCCGCTGCTCGCAAGACCCGCAGCGCATCCCGCGCACCTTTATTTTTTCCGTTTTCATCCTACCACCTCTCTTTTGCCCATGCGGCTTCCAGCGGTTCCCTGTTTCCAAGCCAGGTTACCATTTCCGCCCTCTCTTGGCAGTAGTTACATACGCTGAAACCATACATTTCAATTGCTGTAACCAATCCGGCAGAAAGTGAAACCGTGGGTTGTTTTTCCGTATTTTCGCCTCCAAAAGCCATAAATATTATTTGCACCAAAATACCACCATGGCAATGTCAAAAAATCTCGCATATTTGGGAGGCATCTCCGGCATACTCCTCATCATAGTGCTCATAGTCACAGTGCCGGCGCTCGCCCAGCAGGATATTTCTTCTGTTTGCACCATAAACGGGGTTTGCCAGCACGAGCAGGAACTGAACATGCTCATCACGCTAATCCCGGTGTTCATAGGGGGAGGCGCAATCCTCGGCGCGGTCGCCTATTACCTATTCTATGAGCGCACCGCGCCGGTGAAGAAGGAGGCGGATGCCGCGCTCTCGGTTTCCCTGATGGAAAAGGACGAATCCAAAATCCTCCACAAGCTCGTTTCAGAGGGAGGAAGGATCACCCAGTCCGAAGTTTCAAGGATTGAAGGGATTGGAAAAGTTAAGGCCCACCGCATCCTCGCAAAACTGGAGAAGAGGGGAATAGTCGCGAGCGAGAAATACGGGAAGACGAATATGGTGAAGATTTCCGATAAATACAGGAAATTGTTCCTTAAGGAGTAGTTCCCTATTTTGCCTGGAAGTTTATGCTGTCCAGCATCATCTGCTGGACGTCCATTCCCGCAGTTTTCAATAGCCAGAAAATCGCCTGCTTCAGCAACACATACGCAAGCAGGAACACCATCGTGACCAACAGCACCTTCTGCCATGGCGCCCATCCGGCCATGGACGGGAACCTATTTGTGAGAAAGAGGTCTAGTCGCTTATATGCGTGTCCCCGCAGGAGAAGGAACGCAACCAGGATTATCCCCAGCACTATGACTGCGGGCAAAGGCACTCCCATGGCAGAGAACACGTAAAGCATCAGTGCCACAAGCAGAATCCTGGTGATTAGGCTCCAGTCCATAAGTAATCAGATCTTTCCCTTCTTCCAAATCTCTTCGCCCACTCCCGCCTTCGCGTTCTCATGCCTAGCCAGAACAAATAGCAGGTCCCCCAGCCTATTCAGGTACTTGATCATCATCCTGTCCGCCTTCGCCGCAACAAGCCTTCTTTCCGCCCTCCTGCAAACCGTCCTCGCGCAATGCAGGTAGCAGGCCTCCGTTGTCCCTCCAGGAATGATGAAATGTTTCAGGGGCTTCAATCTCGCCTCTATGTCATCAATGTCCTTCTCCAGTGCCTTCACATTGGTTTCCCCGACCGGGATGTGCCCTGAGAAAATGGACGCCCCCAAATCGAATATCTCCTTCTGCACCCGCGCAATCACCGCCTTCGTGTGCTTGCTCGAGGATTGCGCAAGGGCAAGGCCCAGGAACGAATTCAACTCGTCCAGGGAGCCGTACGCCTCCACGAGAGGGTCGTCCTTCCTCACCCTCTTCCCCACGTTCGTGGTTGTCTCCCCTGTGTCCCCGGTGCGGGTGTAGATGCCCACTAGAATCACTTTACTACTTTTATGCAGGTCACGGGGCAGGATGAGGCCGCATCGCCGTTGCACTCCGCATTCGGGAGAACGAGCTCGAAGTGGTCCGGGTTTATCATCTTCGCGCCCTTCAGGTGCGACTTCCCGTCCCCCTTCATTTCCCAGTATTTAGGGCAGACCGCCGCGCATGCACCGCAGCCTATGCAAATGTCCCTCATGTGTATTACTTTTGCCATATGGATCCCTCTTTTCCCTCTTCTCTAAGCATTAAATTCCTTTCTTTAGTTCCTCCGCAATCACGGCCCCTATCTTGTCCTGGGCCTCGAAGGTGCTTCCCCCGATGTGCGGGGTAAATATCACGTTATCCAATTCTAGCAATTTCCCCTTGTATGGCTCTTCCTTGTAAACATCCAGGGCAGCCCCGCCCAGTTTCCCTTCCTTAAGCGCAGAATAGAGCGCCTCCTCGTCCACCATGCTCCCGCGGGCCAAGTTCACAAGATATGCGCCCTTCCTCATCTTCGCGATGGTTTTCGCATTGATTATGTTTTCCGTCTCTTTGGTGGGCGCAGCATGGATTGTAATCACATCCGAGTGCGCAAGCAAATCATCCAGTTCCACATACTTTACTCCTGCGCAATCCACGCGGGGGGGCGGATTGTAAGAAATGGCCTTCATCCCGAGCGCATGCGCCTTGGACGCGACAGCGCACCCAATCCTCCCGCACCCGATAATTCCGAGCGTCTTCCCCTCAACCTCGTGCCCCATGAAGAGTTTCTTTTCCCATTTCCCCTGCTTCATGGAGTGGTGCGCGCGTCCAACATTCCTAAAAAGCCCGAGGATGCAGCCAATCGCCATCTCCGCCACCGCATTGGTAGAAGCCTGCGGCGTGTTCTGCACCTTAATCCCGCGCGCCTTGCACGCCTCCACGTCAATATTGTCCAGCCCAACTCCTGCCCGGAAAACAACCTTCAATTTGGGCGCCTTCCCCAAAAACTCCTTCGTAACTTTAGTTGCGCTCCGCACGACCAGCGCGTCCGCATCCGCGAGCTCCGCATCCAAATTGGCGGGCTTATACACTACGTGCCCCGCTTTTTTGATATTCTCAACCGCACCGGCTTCCAAATCGTCCGAAATCACTATTTTCATATTCACACCTGCTCAATTACCCCTTCCAGGAGGTCCAGCGCAATCTCCAGGTTCTTCCTGTCGAACAACCCCATGTGCGCTATGCGCAGCCCGTTGTCCTTGAAGTCCCCCTTGCAGCCCACTATTGTGACGCCATAGCGGTCCTGCATCATCTTCTTCACGTCCGCCGCCTTCTCGTGCTTGAATGCGGTAAGGGACCAGGACTCAAATCCTTTTTCCGGAATCAGTTCCAATCCCATCTCCGTAATCCGCCCGCGCACATACTCAGAAATCACCCGGTGTTTCTCCACCCAGGCGGGAATTCCCCCCTCCTTGTCAATGTGGTCGTAGCACCTCTGTATCGCCCAGTAGACCGTAATCGCCGGGGTGTTCGGGCTCTGCCCCTTCTCCTTGTAGGTCTTCCTGTGCCTGTTCAGGTTGCAGTAGTGGGAAGGGATCTTCTCACGCCCCTCGAACCTCCCGATTGCCTCCTTGCTCAGCCCCACGACCGCCGCACCCGGAGGCGCGCCAATCGCCTTCTGCACGCCCGTTACGAAGAAATCCACCCCGAACTCCTTCATGTCCATGGGGAGGGAGGGCCATCCGGAGACCGAGTCCATTATGGTGTACATCCCCTTCTTCTTCGCGTACTGGTAAATCTCCTTCGCGTGGTTGCGCACCCCATATCCGGTTTCATTATACACCATCCCGAAAACCTTCGCGTCCGAATGGTCTATGTGCTCCTTCGCCTTCTTCAGGTCCCAGCCCTTTCCCGCGGGAATGGATTTCTTGTCCACGTTCGTATAGACCTTCGCCGTCTCCGCAAGCAAATCCCCGAAGTTCCCGTTGCTCAGGACGAGCATCTTTTCCTCGAGCAGGCAGCAGTTCGCTATCGCCGCCTCAATCCCAAGCGTTCCGGAGCCCGTAATCACGTATGCCTCCTCTGCATTCAGGTATTTCGCGCTCCTCGTGCAAAGGTCCGTATAAAGCGCCTTGAACGCCCCGCTCCTGTGCGTGATCATCTCCTGCACCTGCGCAAGCATCACATCCTGCGGCACGTGCACCGGCCCCGGGCTCAATAGAATTCCCATAGTCATAACCTCCGTTTTAGTATATCACAATGACCGGCTCGGGATACCTCCTCACGTTTCCCGAATAAACCCTGTTCTGGAGCATATCCAGCATCAGTTTCTTCGCCTCGTCCTTGTTCTCAAAAAGCCATCCCAATCGCATGTTCAGGCGTACCACTCTATTCGGAATAAGATGACGGGTGGATTTAGGGGGGAAGGGAACCCCGCTCTTCGCCCTCTCCACCACTTCCTTTTTCGTATAGGCCCTCCTGTACAGCACAGCGAGCCCGTTGTTCTCGGCAACATCCCCGAAATCATCCGCCACATAAGTGACGTCCGGGTTCGTGCTCACCCCCGCAGAGTTCACAACCGCTTTCTGCGCCTCAAGAAGGGATGCAATAGATGAGTATTTCCCCGGGGAAAGCAAATACGCCTCCTTCCCATGCCCGTTCTTCCTCCCGAGCATGAATGCGGCTTTGGAAGCATTTACCGCCTCCATTCCCGCTCCAAACTCGACCTTCTCCACCTTCACGCCCGCCTTCCTGAACTGCTCAACATCAAAGGTTTTGCACACAGGGTACCAGGTGCCCAGCTCAATCTTAGGGTCAGAGTAATTCACGGGCTGCACCGCCGCGTGGGGGCACTCCATGTCCTTGAGCACAATCATGCGGTGGTTTCCGTCCAGCACCACCCTGTCTTTTTCGTCCATTATTATCGGGTCCACCATCTGCCCGATGTTGAACATGGCCTCCTTCAGGCGCTTCAGGTTCTTCGGGACAA
>CAIXOA010000158.1 GCA_903920925.1 uncultured Microcaldota archaeon
GGAAGCCGGCGAAATCCGGAAGCCACAAATTCCGCAATGCAATCGCAGGCGCGGCCATTCCCATCATTATTTCTTTTCCAATCCAGCCGCAGGCAGCCGGCATCAGCCAGCCGCATGTTCCAAGGCCGGGGCAGGTTTCAGCACCAACGCATAACCCGGGCACACAGCAGGTCCCGCCCACTCCGGCGCTGAATTTTGACGGGGGCACGATGCGGCTCGAGAATGCTTCGGGCGGCCTTTCCCTCTCATATGAACGCGACGGAGAGAGGCATTCCATAATCCTCAACACGCTCCCCCAGCAGGAGACCGGGAGGATGCTTACTATTCATTATGGCGAGGAGAGGACCGCCGTGGTTTTTGAAAAATATGTGATGTTCACGCTGGGCGCGATGGACCTCTCGCAGGGAAGGACCACGCTCCCGGGCAACGATTTCCTGAACTCCTTTTTCGCAAGCATTCCGGCGCCGCCCCTTTCCTCTTCCTTCACGGAAGACGCGCTTTTCCTTTTCTACGGAAACGGAGAGGTCACCATCCTCAAGCCAACCAATAATTCCGCGCACCTCAGCAGCATCTCGGGCCTGGACGGCGTGTCCGAAAAGAGCGCGGCCGTCCGCGCCGGAGGCATGTACCTCCTCGTGCAGGCGGGCTCCGTTCCGGTCATAGCGCTTTCGCAGGATTTGTCGGATTCGCGGCTTTTCGATTACAACACCGTTGAGCTGGGAGAACTGCTGAGGATAGAAAAAACGGCATCCGGCTTCTCCGCGTTCTTCTCAACCCCGGGCGGGGCGGAAATAGAGCTGGAGGTTTCCGTGGGCAGGAGCGGGGATTTGGATTCCGTGCGGGTTGTTGCGAGATAATTTTTTACTGCTGGGCCGTGAGAATAACCACGCTTTCCGGATTTCCGGGTTCCCCTATTATTACGACGAATTCCACATTTCTGAACGAGAGCAGGCGCTCCCTTTCGTTCCCCCTTAATTCAGGCCTACCCTCCGCAGCTGCTGGAAGCGCGATGGGCACGCTCCTGATTGCCGAAGGCCGTGCCTCAAAATCCGCAGAGAGCGCATAAACGGTGTTGCTACCTGTTTTCGCAAGGAATGCAATTCCGCCCGCGTCAAGAAGAACATAATCCGATGATGCGAGAAAGTACATATGGGCATATGGAATATTGGTCCTGTCCGCCGGCGTGACGCGTAGGTGCCCGTCCATTCCCATAAGCCATAGGTATTCTCCGTTCCCATCCTTCGTAACCGTTGCGGAAACCAAGCGCGGGGCCGTTGTGCCATCCGCGTTCTCCTGATTGCCCTGGAGGTCTTCTGGGAGCCGGTAATAGTTGCACCCGAATCCTTCCTGCATCACGCCGTTCACCGTGACCCATTCGTCGCCCCTTTCCAGCGCCGCACTTCCGATTACCACGAACACGGTGTTTTCCGTCACCACGACCGTCCTTTCCTCCCCTATGAGAATGTTCCTTATCTCCCCGGCATTGCTGTCCGCCAGGAATTCGAAGCTTTTCTCCCCGCCCTTTGTTTCATATTTCATGGAGTAACGGGCAACGTCTCTGCTTACCTGGCTGAGCCGCGAGACTGTCGCCGAAACGCCGTCCCGCTCCACGGTGAGGCCGCCTTCCGCTTCGGCAACGCTTCCGCCCGGCCGCAGGCCCGCCTTCCCCGGTTTTTGCGGAGCATGCGCGGCCCTCCTGCCCCCGTACTGCAGCGGCTGCGAGCCGGGGAGCGCCCTTGCTTCCGAAGCTGCGAGAAGCGACATCCCTGCGGCAGCGAGGGCGATTTTCCTGCCCCTATGCGCGTGCCTCGCATCGCCCTCACTCTTGTGCTTCTCGCCGTGTGCCATGCATTTATTACCATTCCACCCAATTAATATGTTTCGGCGGGCACGGGAAAAAGTATTTAAATACGGGATACGCAATATCTACGGTGAAAACATGCCTGTTACAACAAGAGAAAGAGTTACCGGTCCTGAGGAATTGGCAAGGGAAGGCTTCTTTGTTTATCCTGCGGTGAATCTCGCCGCCTTTGCGGGGGAGAGGCGCGCGGACGGGACGTCGACGCCGAATTATGGCAGCATGACCGTCGCAACCGACAGGGAGTTCACGGACATGGTCGCCCTGGGGCGATATATCCAGGAAAATTATAAGGATTCGAGCAAGGTACGCCTGATCAACTATGACCGCGACAACGAGTACAGGTCAAGCGACGTGCGAAAGGAAATCGGCGGCCTCGTGGAGGCGCTCGGCCAGACGAGGACGGACATGGAGCGCACCGTGGGAGCCTTTGTTGAGCAGGTCAGGGCGGGCAGCATAGCCCAGCCGGGCGAGGCGCCCTTCGCGCAGGCGGCCCGCGAGGAAACGCAGAGGGCTACAAAGCCAGCGCCGGAAACGGCACAGGTGCAGGCGCCGAGGGAGGAAGAGAGGGCGCCTACAGCGCCGCCAGGGCCTGCAGTAGGTGTGCTGGGCACCAGGGCACAGCCGCAGGAGGCGTACGTGCCGCGGAGGGAAACAGGCTCCCCGGGCGGAGAAATCATACGAGGGCAGGTTGGCAGGCGCGCAGAGGCGCAGGCACCCACCACGACTACGATTCCGGTGTCCGTCTCGATGACATTCGACACGATGGGCGGGACAACCATCAGCGTGGGATTCACGATAAACGCGGCAAACCAGGCGGAAGTGGACCGCATATCCCGCGAGGCCGCCAGGGTGGACGCCAGCTCGGACTCGAGGAGCCGGATAGATTTCGTGAATACATACTCCGATAAGATGAGCGACGTGACCATCAACGGCCGCCACCGCGATGCCTATTCGCTGCTGACCGCACTGGAGCAGTGAGTTTCAACGCCCATTTTCTTTTCATTTTCATTGCCCAGCGGCAGCCTTTCCCAGCAGCAATTTAAATCATTCGCCGCCCAATATGGAACAGTGGTAACATGTCACCGCAACCAATGAAAGAAAGGGCACCGGAACAGAGGGCAGAGGAGGCTTTCGCTTACAATGCGGTTTTCTATAACCCGAGCTCGGATGCCAGCGGCACAACCGTGATGATGAGGTACCGCCTCAGCTCTGACAATGTTGATGTCAGGAACCTCGACCCTGCCAGGGACAGGGATGCATTTGCAAATGCAATGCGCGACCCGAGCGTGCACGTTTTCCAGATGGGCGCTGCGGGCAAGGAAGTGGAGATAAAATCCGAGTTCATCAGGAACCGCGTTGCCGAGAGGGCAGAGAACGCGCAGCAGCTTTGGACCGGGGAGACAATGGAGGCGCCCACCGTGATGGCTGCGGGGGAGGGCAGAGGCGCAGCCGGGGCGCGCGGAACGATTAGGCGCGAGGAATGGGTTCATCTGGAGTCCGAAGCAGGGCCAGGAAATCCGCAGATAATCGTTGATGTAAACAAGGAGGTGCTCAATGAGGAGCAGAAGAGAAAACTGGACGACCTCCAGTATGGCGCTTCCTACAGGGACCTGAACGATTTCATCACACACCTCCCGCGCCGTGCATGGAGACAGGAATGAATCATCTTATTTTTCCGCTTTTCAGCGCCATCAGCGGAAGCAGCGCGCATTTAAGCCGGGAAGGGTTCCTGGAAAGGTCCAGCTCAAGCAATTCCATCACCTTTTCCTTGCCCACATTCTCTATTTCCTCTACTTTTTTCCCTTTAAGGTAATCCAGGAGCAGGGAAGCGGAAGCGATGCTTATGGCGCATCCTTCGCCCGTAAAGGAGGCATCCGCAATCTTTCCATCCTTTATTTTCAAAAATACCCTTACTTTGTCCCCGCAGATGGGGTTCGCGCCTTCCGCAACCAAATCCGCATCCTTCATCTCGCCGCGGTTCGGGGGATTCTTCCAGATATGAACGATGCGTTCGTATTCAATGCTCATGCAAAAACTCTCTTCACTTTTTTTATCCCGTCCACCAGCCGGTCCACCTCTCCTTTTGTGTTGTACAAGTAGAAGCTCGCGCGGGCTGAGGATTCCAAACCTAATCTATCATGCAAGGGCTGGGCGCAATGGTGGCCGCTGCGGATTTCCACCCCGTCCTCATCCAGTATGGTCGCAACGTCGTGCGCATGCACTCCCGCGACGTTGAACGTAATCAATCCCGTCCGTTTGCGCGCATCAAGAGGCCCGTAAATGGTAACCTCATCTTTTAGTTTCCCAATCGCATAAGACAGCAATTCAATCTCGTGCTTCCGTATCTCCTCCATTCCCACCTTGTTCAAATAATCAACAGCAACCCCGAGCCCGATCGCCCCTTCTATGTTCGGAGTTCCGGCTTCAAATTTGTAGGGAAGGGCATTCCATTTGGAGCTTTCCTTCTTCACCTCAATTATCATGTCCCCTCCGTAAAGGAAAGGTTCCATCTTCTCCAGGAGTTCCTTCTTTCCGTACAGAACCCCAATCCCGGTGGGCCCGAGCATCTTGTGCCCGGTGAATGCGAGGAAATCGCAATCCATCTTTTTTACATCAATGGGCATGTGCGGCACGCTCTGGGAGGCGTCTATCACCGCAACCCCGCCGCCCTCGTGCGCAACCCTGCATATTTTCTCCGCATCATTTATCGTCCCAAGGACATTGGAGGCATGGGAGATGGAGACTATTTTCGAGCCGGAGGCTTTCTCCAGCCCGACCAATTCCCCTTCCTTGCCCACATCCAGTATTTCCAGCTTCGCCCTCTTCCTGCGCGCAAGAACCTGCCAGGGCACGAAATTCGAATGGTGCTCCATTATGGAGATGGAAACGCGGTCCCCGGCATTAACGTTCGCCATCCCGTAGGAATACATCACAAGGTTAAGCGCCTCGGAGGCGTTCTTAACGAAAATTATCTCCTCCTCGCTCGCATTGATGAATTCCGCTATCTTCCTCCGCGCATCCTCATAGGCAACAGTGGATTCCTCGCTCAATTTATGCACGCCCCGGTGGACATTCGCATTGTACTCGGAATAGTAGCGGACAATCGCATCAATCACTTCGCGCGGCTTCTGGCTCGTAGCGCCGTTGTCCAAATAGGCAATCTTTTTTCCATTCACCATCCTTTCCAGGATCGGAAAATCCTTCCTTATCTTTTCAACATCCATTCAAACCGCCTTGTATCCTTCCTTCTCTATCTTCTTTACGAGCTCCGGCCCGCCTTCCTTCACTATTTTTCCATCTTTTATTATGAGCACGAAATCTGGCTTCACGTATTTCAAAATCCTGCTATAATGGGTGACCAGAAGGAACGTCCTATCCGGCCCCTTCATCTTGTTTATCGCCTTTGCGGCCGCCTTCAGCGCATCCACATCCAGCCCGGAGTCAATCTCATCCAGCAACATGAGCCTCGGCTGGAGGATTTCCATCTGCACAATCTCCGCCTTCTTCTTCTCCCCGCCGGAAAATCCCACGTTCAGCTCCCTTTTCTCCGCATTCAATCCAAGCGTTTCACTTCCTTTCCTTATCTTTTCCTTCACCAGCGCCCAGTTCCGTATCTCCTCCTTCCTGTCCGCGGGCTTGGAGGCCCTTCGCATGAGCTGCTCCAGCTCCACGCCCTCTATCTCCTCGGGGTTCTGGAAGCTCAGGAACATCCCGAGGCGCGCGCGTTCGTCAGCACCCAGGGCGGTTATGTCCTTTCCGTCCAATATTATTTTCCCCTTCGCCCTGTAATCCGGGTTTCCCATAAGCGCATTGCAGAGGGAACTCTTTCCACTGCCGTTGGGGCCCATTATCGCGTAGATTTTGCCCTTTTCCAGGGAGAAGGAAACACCCTTCACAATCTCCTTGCCCGCAACGGATACGTGAAGGTCTTCCACTTTAAGCATCACAGCACCTTTTCCTCCAAAGAAATCGGGCAGAAATCCCGCACCCCCTTCATCTTTCCGATGTGTGCTATCACTCCGTTCACCACGCCCGCAGGCCCGACCAGCTCTATCCCTATCGCATAGGGCCCGGTGGCCTCGTAGACCGAAGTTACGGTGGGCATCTTCTTCACGGATTCAATAATCCCAAGATACTTCTTCCTGTCCGCGTTAAGCACCACCAGCGCGCGCTTCCAGCCAATCATCCTCTCGTTCAGGAGCACGGTGCTCCCGATGATGATTCCCTTCGCCTTGAGCTTCTCTATCCTCTTCTGCGCCGCCGGCTGGCTCATTCCTAGCTCCTTTGCGATTTTTGAGAGAGGAGCCCGCGAGTCCTGCAGCAGCATGCGTATTATCCGCAAATCCGATTGGTCCATCATTGTTTATTTTATTAACCATATTGGTTTAAAAATATAACTTAATCAAAATAGTGCATGGAGCTTAGCGAAGATGTTGTCCGCTACATCTCCTCCGTGAAAAAGGAGCCGGAATGGATGCTTCGGAGGCGGATGGAAGCCTATGGGAAATTCCAGGAGTTTCCCATCCAGAAATTCGGGCCGGACCTCTCAGCCATGAAGCTGGACGAGGTGGAATGGTACGCGCAGGGCGGCGGGAAGAAGAAAAGCTGGGATGAGGTGAGCCCCGAGATACGGGAGAAGTTTGAGAAGCTCGGAGTTCCTGAAGCCGAACGCAAATTTTTGGCGGGATTGGAGGCGCAATTGGAGTCCGAAGCGGTTTACGGAAACCTCAAAAAAGAATGGGAAAGCAAGGGAGTGATATTCACAAATATGGACGAGGCGGTGCAAA
>CAIXOA010000159.1 GCA_903920925.1 uncultured Microcaldota archaeon
AGTATGCCGTCGTTGCTCGCTATCTCCACCACGAACGCCCCGGGCTTGTCGGAGTGCATCGCTGCCACCTCGTCCGCATAATCAGAGAAATGCTTCATTAGCGTGGGCGAGGTCGAGGAATAGTAGAGGTAGTTCCTGTACATCTTCTCGGGCGGAACGACCTTGCCGAGCTGGACCAGGCCGCAATCCTCGCAGAAGTAGACGTCCAGCAGTTCCTTGTACTCCGGCTTTCCCAAATCCTCCTTCTTGAGGTAACTGTTGGCGAGCGCCACCACCCCAAGGTCGAGGAACTTCCTGAGCCGGCTACCTTTGCAGATGCGACAGGACAACCAATCACCACTCCACGAACGGATATCGGATTACGAATATTTTTATGATGCTCGGGAGCAATATGAACAATCACAATTAAAAAGAATAAAGAGCGGTTCACGGTGATTGTGCTTGGATGCGTTGGTGCTCGGCGGGAGCGGCCTTGTGGGCGAGAGGATAGTGTCCGAACTGGTCAGGGCGGGCTATTCGACATCCTTCACTTTTTTCGAGCATGAGGCGGCAATAGCCGGAGCCGAAGGGCACAGGCTCGACGTGTCCGACTCTTCCGGCCTTGCATCGCACCTGAAGAGGCTGGAGCCGGACCTTGTCGTGAACACTGTGGCCCTCCCTTCAGTGGACCAGTGCGACAAAGACCCTGAATTGGCGTACAGGGTCAACTCACTGCCCCAGAAAATCATTGCCCAAAACGTGAAAAGCGGGGCGGCCGTCGCGTACATGTCCACGTCCAATGTCTTTGGCATTTCCGACAAGCCGCTGACCGAGGAGGACAGCCCGCATCCGATAAGCACCTATGGGAGAATGAAGCTTCTCGGCGAGCAGTACGCGCTTTTGTCGGAGCGCCACATAATCCTCAGGTCTGACCAAATATACGGATGGACGAAAGCGGGCCGGAAAAAGACTTTTGTGGAGAAGACCATGGAGAGGCTAAGGGCCGGGGAGACGATCGAGGTTTGCGCCGACTGGTACAACTGCCCGACGTTCGCCGATGACATAGCCAGGGCGCTCGTGAAATTGCACACGGGAAAAAAGTACGGCACATATCATGCGGTCGGTCCCACGTACCTCAACAGGTTCGAATGGGCATTGAGGATTGCCGAACGGTTCGGATACGAAAAAAAGCTTGTCCGGGCAATAGATTCCTCTTCCCTAAACCTTCCGGCCAAACGCTCCAATTGCGCGCTCGGCAACATGAAGATTGAGAAGGCCACCGGGGTGGCGTTCCTATCCGTGGACGAGGGGCTGGAGAGGATGAAGGCTACTCGAAATATTCCGCGTCCTTGAAAAGCGGCCACTTTTTATCCTTCTCCGATACCGTCGGCTCGGCCACTCCCCATTTTATTTTGAGCTGCGGGTCGTTCCACAGGATGCCGCGCTCATTGCCCGGGGAATATCCGTTGTCAACCCTGTAGAGCATCGTGGCGCCCTCCGTGAGGGCGACGAAACCATGCGCGAAGCCGCGGGGCACGAAAAGATTCAGCATATTCTGGGCCGAGAGCACCAGGCCGGTCCACTTGCCGAAAGTCGGCGAGCTTTTGCGCAGGTCGAGGATGACATCGTATATCTCACCCTGCGTGCACCGCACCAGTTTTCCCTGGGCATGCTGGCCGGACTGGTAATGCAGGCCGCGGAGCACGCCTTTTTTCGAAACTGCCAGGTATTCCTCCGGGAAATAGGGCTTCATGCCGAACCCCTTCAGCATCGCTTCGGTATAAAACTTGTAAAATGCACCCCTCTCATCGCGGAACTCCTGGGGTTTGATGATGAACGCATCCTTGAGCAACAGTTTCTCGCCTTCCGTTTCTGATTCGTACTCACCCTTTGACTTCAATATATTACCCGCTCCGGCAAATAGAAGTCTTGACCTGAGAAGAGGATTCTCTAATAACACTTTCTTTTCAAAACCTAATACATCTTTGCTGAGTTCTAC
>CAIXOA010000160.1 GCA_903920925.1 uncultured Microcaldota archaeon
CACTTGTTGAGGAAGGTCTTCGCGAACTTTATGTCCTCGAAGGAGAAGGGGCGGTCCTTCGCCATCGCGCCGCTCATCGCGGCCCACTGCCTCAATGAATCTGTTTGGTAATCCCTGAGCAATTCCGTGGGCTGAATCACGTTGCCCAAAGATTTGCTCATCTTCTTTCCGTCCGGAGCGAGCACGTTCCCGTTCAGGAGAATCGTCTTCCAGGGCGGTTTTCCTGTGAGAGCAAGACCGCTCCTGTAAATTGTGTAGAACGCCCAAGTGCGCACTATCTCGACGCCCTGCGGGCGCAAAGAAGAGGGGTATAGCTCCGGATTTTTCATCTCGGGCCAGCCTGCGATTACCAATGGCGTGATGGAGGAGTCCACCCAGCAGTCGCACACGTCCGTCTCCGCCTTCATGGTTACGCCGCACTTGCCGCACGCATATTCCTTCGCGCGCTCCGGGGAGAACGGCAATTCATCCTCGCCGCACGGGCGCGTCTCCCCGCATTTTTCGCAATAGTAAAAGGGAAGCGGGGTCCCGAATATTCTCTGCCTGGAAATCACCCAGTCCCATTCCACGGAATCCGCCCAATCATAAAGGTAATGGATGCCGAAGGAGGGAACCCATTCGATTTTCTCCGCCATTTTCTTTATCTCATCCCTGTGCTTCGTGATGTCCGCGAACCACTGATAAGATGGGAGGAATTCCACCGGATGCTTGCACCTGTCGTGCAATTTTACCGTCTGGGCGAGCGGCTCCTGTTTCACGAGCTTCCCTTTCTCTTTTAGCTGCTCGATTATCGCCTTCTTCGCATCCTCCACGCTCAAGCTGTCTACTATGCCCGTGTTCTGCATCTTTCCCCAGGGCGTTATGGAATCAATCACAGGGAGCTTGTGCCTGTACGACCAGATGACATCCATCTTGTCACCAAAAGTGCAGACCATCAGCAAACCGGTGCCGAAGTCCTTCAGCACGTCCTTGTCCGCGATTGCGGGCACTTCCTTGCCCAGCGCGGTGGTTATTGTTTTTCCCGCAAGGTGCTTGTAGCGCTCATCCTCGGGATGGAACATCACCGCGACGCAGGCGGGCATAAGCTCGGGGCGGGAGGTCGCAATCTCCAGAGGCTCGCCCTTCGGCCCGGTGAATATGAAATAGTTCAGGAGGGTGCTTCTTTCCACGTCCTCGGTGTCCGTCTTCGCGAGTGCGCTCCTGCACCTGGTGCACCAGTAGACCGGGTGCTTCGCCCTGTAGACCATCTTCTTCCCATACATCTGCAAAAGGGAAAGCTGCACTTTGCGATGGTATTCCGGATCCATGGTGCGGTACTGGTAGTTCCAGTCCGGGGAATACCCCATCCTGGTCATGGAATCCTTCATCTTCGCAATCATGTCCGTGGTCCATTCCACGCACTTCTTGCGAAACTCCACGGGCGGAAGCTTTCCGTATTTCTTCTCCACTTTTACTTCGGTGGGGAAGCCCTGCGTGTCCCATCCCTGCGGGTAGAATACGCTGAATCCGTTCATTCTTTTGTAGCGGGCTACGAAATCGAAATACGCGTAGGAAAGAACGTGGCCCATGTGGAGCTCGCCGCTCGTGAAGGGCGGCGGGGTGTCCATCGAGTAGAGGGGCTTATCGCTAGACGGGTCGAAGGAGTAAGTCCCCTCCTCCTGCCAGCGCTTCTGCCATTTCTCCTCTGTTTTGCTGTCGAATGATTTCTGGAGCATAAGTTGCACCGAGAGAATAGGGATTAGGGAAGAAAGTAATAAATAGGTATTCCGGGCGGACCGCAGAAAACGGAGGGGGGTTATGAGTACCCTAGAGAGATTCGGTCCGTGCCCCGATGTATGGGGCTCGGAGCGAATGAGGGGGGAGACCCCCTTCCTCTTGGAGAAAGGAATAAATAGGTATTCGGGAGCGAAGGATGTGTCCATATATATTAAAAACAGTATTTCACAGAATTATAGACATGCGGACTGTCATGCTCAACCA
>CAIXOA010000161.1 GCA_903920925.1 uncultured Microcaldota archaeon
GCGATAATGGAGATTGCGCGGGAAATGCTCGGGAAGGCGAAGAAGGGCGGAAAGATAATAGACTATTATGTGGCGAACTGCGGCGACGACCTCGATTTGATAATGACCAGCGGCAAGGGCGTGGACAACAAGGAGGTGCACTCCCTCGCCTGGGACGTCTTCATGGAGGGGACGAAGAAGGCAAAGTCCCTCAAGCTCTACGGCGCGGGGCAGGACATGCTCTCGGATGCGTTCTCAGGGAACGTGAAGGGCCTCGGGCCGGGATGCGCGGAGATGGAGTTCGAGGAGAGGGGCGCGGAGCCGGTGATGTGCTTCCTTATGGACAAGACCGAGCCGGGCGCGTTCAATCTGCCTGTTTTCCGGATGTTCGGCGACCCGTTCAACACGGCGGGGCTCGTGATAGACCCCAACATGCAGGGGGGCTTCGTGTTTGAGGTTTACGACGTGCTGGAGCACAAGAAGGTCATGCTGAAATCGCCGGAGGAGCTTTACAGCCTCCTTGCGCTCATAGGGGCGAAAAGCAGGTACGTGATAAAGAGGGTTTACCCCGGGGAAGGGAACAAGGTCCCGCCCAGTGAGGCGGCCGCCGTGGTGAGCACGGACAAGCTCTACCAGATTGCGGGCGAATACGTGGGCAAGGACGACCCCGTCGCGATTGTGAGGGGACAGAGCGGGCTTCCCGCCATTGGGGAGATATTGGAGCCGTTCGCGTTCCCGCATCTTGTCTCCGGATGGATGAGGGGCTCCCACAACGGGCCGCTGATGCCCGTGGGCATGAAGGATGCGATATGCACGAGGTTCGACGGGCCGCCGAGAGTAGTGGCGCTCGGCTTCCAGTTGAACAACGGGCAGCTCGTGGGGCCGGTGGACGCCTTCGCGGACATCGCCTACGACCATGCGAGGGGTAAGGCGCTCAAGATAGCGGATTACATGAGGCGGCACGGGCCGTTCGAGCCGCACAGGCTCAGCCCCGAGGACATGGAATACACCACGCTCCCGAAAGTGCTCAGGAAGCTTGAGAACAGGTTCAAGCCGCTCTGAATAATCATTCCTTTTTATACTTTTTCTTTCCTATTTTACTTATGGCTAGGAACGAAAGGCTGTTCTGGTATTCACTTCTTGTCAGTTTCATAGTTATCCTGGTCATAGGGTTCGCCAACCCGGCGGTTTTCGCGCATACGCAGGAGAGCCCGGACTACATGATAAAGATGAAATCATTCGGCTTCGTGCCGATGTTCGCGGTGGTGAATTCCGGGACAAACGTGGTCTGGGTGAACGAGGGCACGATGATGCAGATTCTGATTGCCCCGGATGCGTTCGGGACGCAGGAGATCGGCCCGGGGATGAATTTCAGCTTCCGGTTCAGGGAACCGGGCGTGTACGAGTACAGGACCGCTGCTTCCGCGACCGGAATCCTCGTTGTGGACTAGGCGCCTGCTTCCTGGCGGAGAAGCCTTTTTGCGTGCAGGGCAAATGTTATTAACCCTAGTGCAGTAAATGGAAGCGGGTGTAAAATATGGCGGGTATCTCTCCGATGCTTGGCGTAAAGGACATGAAAAGGACCATCGACTTCTATGAGAGCATCCTCGGGTTCACGGCGGGAAAGGTTTTGCCGGACCGCGAGGGCGCGAAATACATCGACTTCAGCAGGTATGGGGCAGTATTCATGTTCCAGCCGCTATCGATGATGAAGGACGGCCTTAATGAGAACTTCAGGCTCCCGAAGGTGACGGAATCCGAGCCCGGCGTGGGCGTCGTGCATTACGTCGACTTCCCGAAGTACGAGGACATAGACGCCTATTATGCGGACCTGAAAACGAAGGGTGTGGCGATAGTCAAGGACCTCTCCGACCGCTCCTGGGGGGCGCGCGATTTCATGATTGCGGACCCCGACGGCCACCTTATCTCCTTCACCAAGCTGAACGAGGAGGGGGCGAAATGCCTCTCGTGCGGGATGCCGGTCCCGAAGCCCGAGGACCACTCGACGGGCAACCCGAAGAATCCCTATTGCAAAAATTGTGCGGACGAGAGCGGGAAGATAAGGCCCTTTGATGAGATTGCGGAAGGGATGAAGAAATACCTTGTCTCCCAGGGAGTGAACGGCCAGGACGTGGAAGTGAAGGCCAAGGAGCATCTGAGGAAGATGCCCGCGTGGAAGAGCAACTGACTAATTGATGTAGCCAAAGGAGCGCAAATCCTGGAGTGTCTGGTTGTCCAGGGGATGCTGTGAATCATTCCAATAACCATACCATTGTGGAGCTGATGGGGGCTGGGGCGCACCTTGCGAAGGCGGCGCAATGCCCCCAGGCAATCCGGGCGGCAGGCCGGATGAGCCCGCCGTTTTCATGCCGATGTAGGATTCGAGAAGGGCATTCATCCACTCGAGCACGGCCGGCTCCGAGGCGGAAAGGTCGCTCTTCTCCAGGTGATCCCCAGGAAGGTTGAAAAGCTCGGTGCCGGCGGTTCCCCTTCCGAGGGGCTTGGATAAAATCAATTTCCACTCATAGGTGCGCGCCATGTCCTGGGCCAGGCTGTTGAATGCATAGCTGGAGAACACTTCCTCCCTCGCATCCGCATCGGTCCTCATCGCTTCCACGAGGCTCGCCCCCTGCGTGCTGTTGTAGGGGACGCCGAGGAGTTCGCTGAGCGTGGGCGCAAGGTCCACGGTCGAGGCGAGGCCGGTGACTCTCTGCCCCTCCGGGCTTGCGCCCGGCACATAAATCATCATGGGCACATGCGTTGCCTTGTCATAGAGCTTCCTGTTCTCGGCTATGCTCTTGAAATCGTCTCCCATCCCGTGGTCCGCAAGCACCACGACGACCGTGCGATTCTCCAGCCCGTCCTCTTTCAGCGCCCCCAGCACCCTTCCCACCTGCGCATCCACGTATTCTATGCTCCTCGCATAGTTGTTTTCCTGCGTGCCCCCGGCGCCTATCCCAGGCGGGTGCGCGTCATAGAGATGGAGCCAGAAGAAGAATTTCCCGTCCTTGTGCCCATCGATCCAGTTTATCGCATAATCCGCGGAAAGCCCGCCCCTCTGGCCGAGCCTCGCATTCAGCGAGCTTGTGTCGTAGTCCCCAAACATCACGCCCGTGGCGCATGCATTCGGGGTCAGGCCGCCGAAGCCGATGGTTGCGCCGGTCGCATAGCCGGATGCGCCGAATGCCTGGGGCAGGCTTTCGTTTCCGCTCCCCCGGCCCGTCGTGATCCGTTCCCCGCCGAAATACCTGCCGGTCATCATTATGGTGTGCGAGGGGCAGGTGAAGGTGAAGCCGGTGAATGCGTTCTCAAAAAGGAAGCTCCGGGAGGCGAACGCGTCTATGTTCGTGGTGTTGGCAAGCGAATCGTTGTTGTAGGCGGATATGTAGTCTACCCTCGTGGCGTCAAGCGTTATGAAGAGCACGTTGTAGCCGGAAACATCGGGGATCTGCACCGCGGGGCCTGCCTGCGCCTGCTGCGCCCCTTCGGGCAGCGGCCTGAGCATGGAATGCCCGTCCAGGGAATCGTTCTGCGGAAGGCCGAGGAGGTCGCGCACCGTGGGATTCACGTCCATGACTGACGGCTCGCGCCCGATGTCAATCACCCGGTTTATGAAAAACACGCCTTTTGTCTGGTCCGGGTCGAAGGTGCAGTGGTCGCCCGACCATTTCTTGAGGTTCGGCTCCACTACGCCGGGAGGGACGCCCCCCAGCGTGGTCTGCCATGAGACGCGGTAGCCCGGGTTGAAGGACACGATTAGGTCCGCGGAATTGTTCAGGTACGGGCCGGAGTATATGTCCTCGCGCCTCTGCACCTTTGCGACTATTTTCTGCCCGGTCATCGGGTCGCGCAGATTCCTGAGTTTGCTTATTATCTCGTCCCTCACGCGATCGTAATCCGCGGGGTCGACCGTCCCCTGCGCCTCTCTTCCCTTCAGGTTGATGTAGATGTTCCCGAGCCCCATGGAGTAGGCCTCGGATTCGTTCAGCAGAACGTCGTTCCAGAAGAGCCCCCTCTCTCCGAACACATTATTGAGCTGGTAATAGCTCGTGTTCGCGCCCGGCTTCTTTTTCATGTAGCCGTTATCCGCGAGCCACGTGTTCAGGTTCACGGAGTAGCGGAAGGGGTTGAAGCCGTGGTCGCTCATGACGATTATGGTTGTATCGCCGTCCGCCTTGTCCATGACCTTGCCCAGCAGCTCGTCCATGCGCTGGTAGATGCGGAGGACTTCATCC
>CAIXOA010000162.1 GCA_903920925.1 uncultured Microcaldota archaeon
AACATATACTACGCAAACGGGACTGAGGAAACGAAAACTTACGATGGGGCTGATGTCGCGGCGAACCCCACGCTGTACAAGGACGTGATTTCCGCGATAAAATCGGATAAGGTTCCCTGCTTCACATCAACCACGAGGAACATCTCCTACACCAGGATGGAAAGCCAGGGCTTCTCCTCCTACCCGATACTATTCAGGAAGGACGGGAACCTCAATTACTCGTGCTCGCCTTCATCGGACATTTCCCTGTGCGGATACACGCCGCCGTTCACGGACACGGAGATGGACTGCCTCATGAGCCGGAAGGGAAGCATGATAACGCTCCCGCCACTGGGCGAGAGGATTGGTGCGGGGGTGGGCCTGCCAGCGGGTCCAATTGGCGGCGGGCTGCCGCCCGCCGGGTTGCCATCGGGTTAGAAACCTTTTTTATTGTTCCTCATGCATATGCTATTATGAAAACGGCATTCGCGCTCTTCCTGCTGCTCCTGCTTGCCGCATTCTCCTTTTCGCAGTATGGAATTCCGGGCGGAACTCTCCCCGGAACCCCTGCGGGCGCGGATATACCCGCAACAGAAATAGGGGGGATGGCCATCAGCCCTGTCCTGCACCTCCCCGCCCAGCCGTGTGAGGGGTGCCCGCCAGAAGCAGAGCTGCCCTTCCTTTTCTCCAGCCTTGACGAGAGCCAGAAAAAGGTCTCAACATCCATGGCGGTGGAGAGGGCGGTGAGGCGCGAGCCGGTGGAAGGTGCAACCGTCTTCTTCCAGATATCAGATGAGACCGGAACACCGATGGGAACCTGCAGGGCCTACACGGACAGAAACGGCACCGCCGAATTCCTGTACGGAAGCTATCACTGTGCAAAGGGATGCACCGTGAGGGTGCTGTTCTGCTGCAGCAACCCGGTGACGCAGAAATGCGCGCTTGCACCCTGCCTGGGAACGGCCGTGGACGACTTCATGACCATCCCGCCTTGCAGCGGCGGCAGATACGGAGGCGAATGGCCGTCCAATACGACGGTCGCGGGGAACGATACCATACTGTCGCCCGTGATTGACACCGTGAGCATCCCGGCGGAAGAAACCTCCGCCACTGCGCTCGCGTTCACATTCTGCCTGCCCGTGCTTGCGGTATTCGGGCTGCTGGGGGCGGCCATGTTCGCTTCGGGAAGGGACCCATTCGCCATGTTCTCGTTTTACACCCCGAGGTACACGCGCGGGGCGGAAAGGCCCATAGGGCCGAGAGGGGTGACAGTGAATATCGCCTCGATTGCGAACCTTCTGGCACAGGTTGGAATAAAGGGCATAATAAAGCCAATAATGGGAGCATCCCAAAAAGCTGGAACCACGGCTGCTGCAGCTCCTCCAGAACCGCGGGGAGGAAGGGTGCCAACAACCCCGATGGCTACGCCTGCTCGGCCGGGCGCGCCTTCGCTTGCACGCCCCGACGTAGGTGCGCATGGGCAGCCTGCGCCAGCCGCTGCTCAGCCTCGGCCTTCAGCACCGGCTACCCCGAGCCAGGCACCTGATTCAGGAAGGGCCGGGGTGCTTACCGGAATCATCGGCCAGGACTTCGTAAAAGCCCTTTTTGCATTGCTATTCACCGGGGATGCCAGCTTGTTTAAGGCATTCTTCGCGCAGTTCCATGCAGAGCCCTCCATGGCGGATGCAGGCATGGGATATGCTGAGTTCTTCGCCAGGCTGGGCTCGACACTGCTCCAATACATGATACCAATCTGGGCCCTTAGCAGGCTTGCTACCGACGCGATAGATGAGGCGCTTGCAAAGACGGAAGTGGTTGGGGACAGGAACAGGATGTACTGCGAGAAGGTCATTCCTGCCCTGGACAGGGGCACTACTGTACTCCGCGACAGGAATGGAGATGTGACGGGGTATAAGATTGACTTTGTAAATCCACTTACCCATCACAGGGTAAGCCTGACTTTGAATAAAGAGGAAGGGGAGAGATTTTTCAATGCAAATGAGGCCATGCCCCAGCGGATAGCGAACATTTACATTGCGAACCAGCAGGTGGAGTCAAACAGGATGACCGTGGAAGCGGTTGCCGCGGATTTCAGGAGGAACTGCGGCGCGATGGCGGAGCAGGATTTGAGGGAATACCGGGCGACTGCAAGCGGAGCGACCGAAGATACCCGAGCCGCGATAGACACCTTATTAAACAAGAATTCGTCACAGGCTGATAAAATCAAGGCATTTGAAACCATAAGCCACGACGCCGGCGCGGCTTCCGATGCCGCAATCCTCGCGGCAACCATTCTCAGTTCTGGCATGAGTTACAATGATGTCGCCGCCCTTGCCGGCAGAAGCACCGCATTCAGGACGCTTACATTGGAGATGAGCAGGGAGGACTTCAGCGCACGGGCAGGGGCGGGGGATGGCGGAAACCTTGTGACCGCAATCTGCATCGCAAAGGCAACCTTTGCGAACATCCTGGATACCCGCGAGGGAGAGGCAAGGGAGCAAGATTCGCTCAGGCTGGGCTTCATTGTAAACCACCTTGCCGGTGAGATAGCGCAAAGCCAGGATGTGGCGAAAGGCCTGGAAGGGGGCCACCTGCAGTACCGCACGGGAACCAACGAGGAAATGGCGCATCTTGCGATTGCAGGCAGCATCGCGGGAACGGCGGCCGCGAGCGGGGTCGCGGGGATGAGTTCGGATGACAGGCAGGAGGTTCAGGAACAATACAAGGCGATTATACAGGCAAGGGAAGACCAGCTGGGCGGCAGGCAGATGACGGAAAAGGAAATAAAGGAATTTGAGCCGACGACCGCGGACGGGAGGGCGGTTTTTGCAAAGATAGAGGCGATAGAGAGGTATGACACAGAATGCAGACAGGTTGCTGCAACCGTGAATGAAATTCGTACAGGCGCGATGGAACCGGTTCCGGCAGGCACCTCGCCCGAAGCAACTGGGCAGAGGTCCGCCTATGGCGCCATCCTGCTGCAGGCGGTGGGCGCTGTGGCCCCGCTTGCAGACGCAGTCCGTTCTGGTGAGATGTACCCCCAGCAGGTTCCTGAGGATGTGCGCGGAAGGGTCAATGCATACATAGCACTTGGCATGTTGGGGGAGGGGAGCACGGCGCTTGCGAGCCAGGCAACCGCCGCAGGGGCAGAAGGGGAAAGGATGCATGCCGTAAGCACGGTTGCAAATGAGTACGCCATTTTGCGTATGGATATGCCCGATATGACAAGGGCAATGGCTGAAGAAGCAGGAAGAAATGCAGGACTTCAGGATGCAGAATTTAGGGAGAAGGAAGCTGAGGTGGAAAGTGCTCTCGATGTTCTTGGGAGGGATGATGCAACACTTGGTGAGAGGCAGAATGCGCTGCGAAAAATAGGCGAAGCAATGCCAAGAATAGGCGAACAGTTTGGTGGGACCGAAGCTCTTGCAGACATAGCGGGAAAGGCCGACTACAAAGATGAAGTGGCTGCCATAAGACAGCAATACAACCAATATGTTGAGGACTATGCATCTTCAACAAGGCAACAGTGGAATGAAATTCATTTGCTTGAGACGGCATCGGCCATGCTTGGCATGACAGGGGGGCCTTCGGATGCTGATTGGAATGAGTGGAAAAGGACGATGATAGGCTACGAGCACGGTAGGGTGGACGCAGATAACACGGCAGTGAGCCAGCAAATTCTTCAGGTGAGCGATGCCCTGGCAAAACTTAAGGAGAATCCTGATGCAGCACAATACGCACCCATGATCTTTGGGGAATTCGCACAAATAGCAGGAACCGGATTCAAAGATGCCTTGACAGCATTACAGAACGCCCAGCCGGGTAGTGCCGAAGCCGCCACGGCATTGGACCAGATGGGCCAGCAGGCAAACATTTATTTTGACAATTATACGGAACGAATGGCCCAGCGGCTTGGGGACATAGACAAAATAGAAGAACATGCTGGGACAGATGTGATAAGAGACCACACCTTCGCGTACATTGAAGATATTGCTTTGGGCCGTGCCAGTGGAACAGAAAGGCAGGCTTCCGGACAAATCGAAGACCTGGAAAAAATGGCCAAAGAGAACCAGGCCATGCAGTTGGCGCAGGCGCAGAGCACAATCCAGACACCAGATGACGTAAAAGTATATTTGGATAGAGCCATAAAAGTTGAGCAGGAAGTGAGAAGGAACAATGAGGAAACGGAGCTGGGCGCACTCATTCCAAGGGAAGAAACAGAATACGGCAGAGCCGCAAGGAGGCAACGGGAAGCGAGGCAGAGCGGACGTGTCCCAGAGGAGGAGATACCACGATAGGCCTTCCCATGCCAGAAACCCGCCCGATAAAAAGGTTAAGACGGCATCTTACTATTGAGAACCTCTGGCTCTACGTATTATCCATCATAAAGAGGGACGGGGAATGTTACGCTTATACGCTCCCCGAGCAGATTGAGAAGGACTTCTATTTCAGGCCCAGCAGGGTGATGGTCTATATCGTGTTGCACATGCTGGAAGGGGAAGGGCTGATAAAAAGCGAGCAGAAGGAGAGGAGAAGATATTACAAACTGACCGAGAAGGGAAGGGAGACATTAACCGAGGCTAAAAAGTATTTCAAATTGCTCTCCGAAACCTTATGAGATGCGGAAGCGGAGGAGGGCTGCGATTCCCCCGAACCCCTTCAACTTGTGCGCGGAATCCCCTTTCGAGGAAAAGAAAACGATGTTTGCCTTTTTTGATTCCGCCTCCTCGGTCATCCTTTCTATTTCCTTGTCCTTGCGCAACGCATCGTCCAAAACAAGGAGTGACTCCACCGCGCTTGATTCCACTGCCTCCGCCACTTCCTTTTTTCCATAAGCCGCAAGCCCGGTGCCCTTGTTCACGCGGACCATGAATTCCTCGAACAGTTTCTCCTCCTGTTCCATCTGTGCCTCCCCCGCGATTTTCTCGATAACTCCTTTTTTCATGAGTTCATTTATGCCGCTTCTTTCCGCATAAGAGCAGGTTTCGAAAGTTATCCTGGAAAGGAGGTCCGGGTATTTCTTCTTGAGGAATTCCTTCAGGTCGTCCTTCGCAAAACCCGGCCCGGCCACTATGTAACGCTCATCCGTGCCGGAAATGTAGGCGGCTACCTCGCCGTAATACTGCCTCACCTTGTCCTCGTAATTGTCCTCCCTCTTGCTTCCGCCGAACCAGAGGATGGGGCCGTATTCCAATCCGTATCCCCGGAGGATTGCGGTGAGCGCCTTCTCCTCGTCCATCACTATTATGCGGAGGGTAGGGCGGGAGGTCTCCTTCACCGCCTTCTCCAATCTTGAAATCTCGAAATTCTTCCAATTCTTTATCACTTTTACGGTGTCGCCGGCCTCCAAATCGAAGGTGTGGTGCCTTCCCTTCTGCACGAATTCCTCGGGATTCCCGGAGATGATTACGCCGCCGATACGGAGGCGGTTCGCCGCTTCCGCGAATTCCACATTTTCTACTCTTAGAGCAATGAATACGGGCTTCTTCTCTTCTTTACCTTCACCGAACTTCACGCTCCGGTAAGACCTGGCTTCCACTACGTCGCCCTCCTACAGGAC
>CAIXOA010000163.1 GCA_903920925.1 uncultured Microcaldota archaeon
ATCTGTTCTTCAGCGCAATCACAATCGGGCTTCCCAAATCCCCGTCAAACGAATAGACCTTGGTATTGTTCCTTGAAGACCTGGCAGAATCCAGCGCCCTTCCCTGCTCCGCGCAGGAGGTGCAGTTCTGGTTGGAATAGAAATACAGTATGAGGTTTGAGCTGTCGTTGCACTGCTCCTTCACCTTTTTGGAAATCAGGTATGCCTGCGCCTCCAGCATGAAATAGGATTTCTTCAGCTCAGGGTCGGAAATCCCGCGCACGTTTTCTGCATAGGAGATCTTCGTGCCCAGGTCGCTGGTCTCCGCGTCCATCTTGTCCGCCTCGTCCATGTATACCGGGCAGAATGCGGGCGAATCCTCCAGCAATATGAGCAGTTCCGATTCCTGCGCCTTCTGGTAAACGCCCTGCAAATCCGAAGAGATGGAGTCCTTCACCACCTTGTCCATCGTATTGCCCACATACACCCCTACCGCGAATATCAGCACGCTGATCACAAATGCCGCGATATAGATGGGTACGCTCATCTTTCTCATTTGTTCTACCATTTGAGTTTCTCCCCCCTAACCTCTTTTAATATTGCCGAAACCCAGAACAGGGTTATCAGGTACGCATAAGAGAAAAGGTATGCCAGAACCATCAAAGGGGCCACTTTCTCCCCCTTCATGACCCTAATCCCGTAGAATGTCCAAACCAGCGTAAGGATGAATATAACCGCGCCTATCACATGGATGGGGCCGATTCCCATCCAGAGCGCATCCAGCCCCATCATCATCGGATAGGCGGGCCTCGTCGCATAATAGTAGATATTGATGAAAATTATCGCAAAAATGGCCACAACGGCAATAAGCCCAAGCGGCATCACGATCATTCCCAAATCCCCGTATTTTGGCCCTATCAGGTTCCCATATTTCGCCGCATTCTTCAGCCCGCCACGGTGCCATCTCGTCCTCTGCTTCAGAAGGCCCCAGAAGCCCGGAGGAACTTCCGTATACACATTCGCATCCAGGCTGGACCTTATCTTATAATTATACTGCTGGATGCGCATCGCAATCTCCTGGTCTTCCAGGATATTTGTAGGGTCAAAACCCCCTATTTTCTTGAAAACCCAGTGCCTGAACATGGAAAACGGCCCGGGGGTGACCTGCACAGAATCCAAGAATACCAGCACCCTGCGGGAAAAAATGGTGTATAGATATTCCACCTGTTGCAATTTCTCAAGGAAATTCTGCGGCCTGTCCACCTTCACCGCCGCTGTCACAGCCACCACGTCATCGCTCTCAAAGTGGGGAAGCATCCTCCTTATGGTATCCTTCTCTATGTAGGAATCCGCGTCCAGGGTGGCGATTATCTCCCCTCCCGCCTTCCCAATCCCGTAATTTTTCGTATATGCGGCGTTCCCCTCGTTCTCCTTCCTGAAAACCTTCACATTCGGGTATTTCTTGGCATAGGATTGCGCAACTTCATATGTATCATCCGGGGAGCCGTCATCCACAACAATAATCTCGAGCTTCCCCTGGGGATAATCCGCCGTGGCCACGGATTCTATGCACTTTCCCACGGCATCCGCTTCGTTGTATGCAGGTATGACCACGCTTATGGTCGGCTCCCATCCCTCCCTGAGCTTTGGCACCTTGGTCATCTCGTCCCTTTTGGAGAGGAACACCAGCAGGAAAAACACGGTTATGTATAGGGCTAGGAAGGCGATGGCATACTCTATCATCTTCGCTAGCGAATAATCCACGTCAGAATTTCCGTTCCACCCTTTTTAATCATTTCCCTCCAAATCCCTTTATGCGCAGGCTGCTTCCGGCGATGGTAATCCTCATATCCCTCTTCTCCATGCCCATCGCATACCTTCTGCTCTCCGCCGCCCCGACGCCGCTTGCCGTACTCCTCGCCGTCCTCATACTCTTCACCTCATTCTTCGCAATCTCCGGCCTCGCCTATTTCCTAAAATCCTCCACCATTCCGGTGGGAGCCAGCCCGGCAACCTCCTTCCCCTCCGTTGCCGTGGCCTCCGTCTCCTACAACGAGGATCCGGAGCGCGTGAGGAAATCCCTCTCTTCCCTTAGGAAGATGGAATGGGAAGGCCCCCTCAATTTTTACCTATTGGACGACTCCTCCAACCCGGAAATAGCCTCCGAGCTCTCCAAAATATGCAAGTCCCTCGGAGTGAATTTCATCCACAGGGCGGAAAGGAGGGGCTTCAAGGGGGGCGCCTTGAATGATTTCTTTGCATCCTGCAAGGAGGAATTCGTATTGGTTTTCGACTCGGACGAGCGCTTGGAGAACCCGAAAATCCTAATGGAATGCATGGGCCATTTCTCAGACCCGCAAATGGCGTTCGTCCAGACAGGCAAAACCACCTCCGCGCACGGTGCATTCCAGAAGGCCATGGATGAAACAAATTCCACATTTTTCGATATAGTCGTCCCGGTAAACGCTTCCGAGGGCTTCGCGATGTTCCTCGGCTCCTGCGGAATAATAAGAAAATCCGCATGGGAAAAGGTGAAGTTTCCGGAAATCCTGGTGGAGGATGTCGGCTTCTCCTTCCGCGTGCTCCAGGCAAACCTGAAGGGCGCCTGCGTGAAGAGGACTTATGCAAGGGGGGAGCCCATGAAGACCTTTTCCCAGTTCCGCGCCCAGCACGCCCG
>CAIXOA010000164.1 GCA_903920925.1 uncultured Microcaldota archaeon
GCTGTCTATGTTGTAGCAGTCATGGGAGCTGTTCTTCCCAAGCGCCGTCATGTAATAGCAGAGGTCCCTGTTGGAGCTGTCGAACTGGCCGCAGGGGTTCTCCTGGTTCACGACACCCCCGCAGGCAGCCTTCTTCACAGCATCCTGGATTCCGGCGCATGCGCTCAGGTTCTTCTTCTGCGTGCCGAAATCGAAGAAGCACGAGTCGTCCCTGCAGTAATTGTAATCGTTGTTCAGGAAGGCGAGGCACCTTCCCTTGCTCACGTTGTCCGCCTCGAAGGTGCATGGGGGGGCCATCGCCTGGATGCACGCCTGGACATCGCTGCCCTGCATAAGGTCGCAGATGGTCATGTCCTGCTGCGCCTGGGCGTGGTGCCACAGGCATTCCTTCTCATATGCATAATTGCTGAGCATCATGCAGTTCTGGAGGGAAAGGTTGGAGAGCGGAAGCAGGCACTGGTCCTGCTTCTCTATTGATACCCTGAGGCAGTAATAGGCGTTCTGCTCGTTCAGGGCCTTCTGCGCCCATTCCTCGTCCGTGGCCGCTGCCGTGGCGGTGCCTCCGGCCGAGCCGCCGACCCCCGCGCTGATGACGGTTATGTTCGGGCCTTCCTGCCCCGGCGCCGGGTTCTCGGTCCTGCCCGGGCACCCGAAAAGCAGCATAAGGCTGACTAAAGCCAAGACTAAGCATATCCCCCTCATGGGTGGGATTTTGCAGATAAAGGATTTAAATATATGGGAATTGGTGCGGTGCAAGAATGTTTTCCACTTCCCCTCGTGAAAGGCAATAAGTGTGGAAAGTTGCGTTGCTTCTCCTCCGGCGTAGAATGTTCGGTATATAAACCTGATGCCCCTAACTATTCTGCCCGATCATATCGGGCTGTGGGAGGTGAGATGGAGCCGGCTGGTTGGTCTACCATCTCACTTTCATCTTCACTGATTCTGAACCTCGCGATGCTATGGCTCATTTGTTGCAAATTCCATTCCAGGCGCAGCTGTTCTGCAGGTTCGTGCATTCCTGCGTTTCGGCTGCCGGGGAAACGAGCGGGCATTGGGTGAATAAGCTGCCGTTTGAATAGTAGTATATGCTTCCCCCGCCCGGAACCATGGAGACCGCCCGGATTATGCCGCCCTGGCACATGTAGACTTCCGCCACTCCGGTATTGTTGCATTTTTCCAATGCAGCCTGGCTGGCCGGCGGATTCAGCAGCACGCAGCCAAGAGTGAGTAAGATTAGAAAAGCAGCAATCAGGTATTTTCCTTCCATATTCCAGATAGGGTGCTGATAAGATATTTAAACCATGCCGGTTTAGTAGCACGCAGAGAGGGCCCACGATTGGTCGGGCATGAGGGAAATGATGAAGTTCGCGGCAAGTTCCCCGGCGTTGCTGCTCGTGTTGCTATTTTCTTCCATCTCGTTTGCGGACATAGCCGCGCCGATGAAGCCGCTGGTCCAGTTAAACATAACCAATAATGGGCAGCCTTATCTTGGAGAGGTCAATGTTACGTATCTGTGCTTGGAAACCCAAAACGAAAGCGCTGGCAGGATTGCGCTCCTTTGCCAGAACGGCTCGTGCAACAACGGCATATCGTATAGTTATGCCGACTGGTTTGGGCCGGGGAGCAGCTGCTTTTATTCCAAGGGCCGTTTTATCGTGGAGGCAGAAGGGACAACCACAACAACCGATGAGGTTTCGCTTGAGCAGGAGGGCGACTATTATTTTGAATTCGATGTCGGGACCGGAAGGCTGACCGCATCGGAAAAAAATCCCAAGCCGCCAGAACCTAATCCATGCTGCCCCTCCGCAGCCCTGGCCGGCCTGGTCCTGGCATGCGCATTTGCCGGCGGAATCCGCAGCTGAAGGAAAATTGGGTGGAATGGCTTGGACTTCGTACATGCTTACATCATCACCGTTTTGGTTGAAACCCTAATTCTCTACCTGCTGCTGCGGAAGCGGTATCCGGCGCCGGCCATCATCCGGAATTCCGTGGTTGCGAACTCGCTTACGCTTCCGTTTGTCTGGTTTGTTTTTCCGGTTTTGGGCTCCGGGTTGAGCTGGGTGCTCCTGACCGCTGTTGCCGAGCTGTTTGCATTCGGGGCTGAGGCAGCCGTTTATCGGGTTTTGTTCCAGAGGATGGATTGGGCAGATGCGGCGCGCATGAGTTTTATATGCAACCTGCTGTCGTTCCTAACCGGGCTCGTCCTGTGAAGGCAATCCATTTGCTTTTTTTTTATAAATAGAATGCAGGGGGCAGGATTTGAACCTGCGTAGGCGCTAGGCCACCAGATAGCCCATTCAGCTTTCGGGAATCTTGAGTCTGGCGCGTTTTCCAGGCTCCGCCACCCCTGCTAAAGATGAATTCTATTAATACTAAATAAAAGTATATCGTCCGACCGCCTAATCATACGCCTGTAGCACAAGCTCCTTCTGCTTCAAATCCACAATCGGGAATTTTTCAAGGATGTGGGCGAGTTCCTCCTTCGTGATGCCGTAAAGCTTTGCGACAGCCACGTCCAACTGTGCGCGTGCAAGCATCCTATCGTTCTCGTTGGTGAGGCTATGCGAAACCCCAGTTTCTTTCTTTAACTGCTCGAACTCTTCGCCGGTTGCCACGAGCTGCGCGGCTTTTTTTGCAATCTGGTCATAATATGCCCCCGCCTGCTCTGGAGAAGGCACAGGAAGCTCAAGGAAGAAATTGAAGTTTATGTTGGCGCTCATCTTCTGGCGGATTAGATAGTCAACAACAAATGAGTCGAGCATCCCGACCAGATAAGCCATCTTCTTCAGGTCTGGCAGCATTATTGCCGCCATTGAGTGCCCGCAGACATAGCCTGACGGCACAATGGTCGCAATCATTGTCCGATGGTCTGTTGACCTGGCGATCAGCCTATACCCAACCCAATACCCTTTCTGGTACTGCTTTTCGGGCTTTAAGTTTGTCTGGATATCCTTTTCTGAAACAGTAAAACGTGTATTTGGAGCCTCCTTCCAGTGGTGGGTGAATTGGTGGATGTTTTTCCCTTCCAGAAGCGGCACGCCAAGCCCGCCAGTTTGGAAGAGGTGGCTGTCGGTGGTCATGTTAAAGCCCTGGAATGGCTTGAGCAGCCAAGGTGCCTCGCCAAGCTTGCCGAATTTAAGCATCTTGTGCACAATCCCCAAATCCTTGTCGGACTTTATCTCAATGACGCTCCCGGAGATGGGTGATGATGCTTTGATGAAATCCACAGATAATTTTGTGGGGCTTTCAATCGCTTTTTTCAGCCCGTCCTCGTCGTGCAGGAAGAAGGCGCATGGGAACGAGGACGTTTTGCCGCCCTTCTGGAAGGTGAGAAGGACAAACTTGTAGCTTGCGTGTACATCGGAAAATATTGCGTGCCCCTTGTTTTCAAAAGAATACATCTCCTTAAGTTCGCAAAAATCAAACAGCATTCTTCTCAGGCTTTTTGTCCCGAGGTCAGTGTAAATGCCGCTTGGAACGACCAACCCCACCAAACCCCCATCTTTTGCGAGCTGGTATGCCCGCTCGGTAAAGAGCTTGTAGAGGTCCGTGTGGCCGGACATCGCCTTCCTTGTTTCGTCCACCTGGAACTTGTATGCGCTCTGGAAGTGGCTCGCAAGGGCGGTGTACTCCGCCTCCTTTATCTGCCAGTCCCTCTTTATGTGGGGCCGGGTAAGCAGTTCTTCCGCCCTCTTCTTCGCCTGCTCGGTATCCAAATCCTTGAAGCCTTCCTCATATTGCTCGAAAAACTCCTGCGTTTTTATCTCAAATCTCTCCCAAGGGGGGTTCCCGATTATCACGTCAAATCCTCCCGCCTCGGCGACCAAGGGGAAGTCGCGCGCAATTTCAAAGGAATTCCTAAAGCCGCCGTCGTTCAGGAGCGAATTCTTCTGTATTATCTTCAGCCTAGGAAGCTGGCTCGGTGTGTCTATTGCCCTCAGGAACAGGTTTAATTTCGCCAGCCTTACCGCCCGTGCATCCAAATCAATGCCGTATATGCAGTTTTCAAGAACCGAGTTCATGAATGAGGAAAGCCCCGGGATTTCGGTATCATCAGCACCGTTTCCTTTCTTCCTTTCCTTCACCAGGTACCAGTTTCTGAATTCATCCAGCGCCCGCACCAGGAACGTGCCAGAACCGCACGCAGGGTCAAGTACCCTGAGCCTGAGCGCTTCTTGTTGGGTTTTGCACTCCTCCAGCTTCTTCCCCAAGGTGGCCCGAACAAGGTGGTCCACCAGAAATTCAGGCGTATAGTAAATTCCACTTTGCTTGCGCTTGTAGACCTCTTTTTCCAGCCCTGTCCTCTTGGCAGTGTGCTTCGGCTTGTAGGAAAGGTAGTTTTCATAGGTGTGCCCAAGAATGTCCGTTCCTATCGCCTCGAATCTGTAGCGCAGTTTTGTTTTTGGGTTGACATAAAACGATTCAAAGACGGGCATGAAGTCCTCGTTTTTTATTGTCAGCCCGTCTATCCTGTGTTTGTCGAATATGGTGCTGTCATATCTTTTGTGCATTTTTCCCCAGAACTCCGTGAGGAATTCGCGGTAGAATTGCACCCGCTTGTCATTTTCCCATCTCCTGCGCTCCTCATCCATCCTATAGCCTGAATCCGAGCCGTTGTCCTCAAGCATCCTGCAGAATATTAGCCTGTCGAGGATGTGTTGCACGCAGGAATCCACCATAACATCCTCATCTGTCGGCTCCGGGTCGAAAAGGTCATGGTTCTGCTCCCTTATCGCGGTTGAGAGCACCCTGCGGGTGGCGATGAGCTGTTCCGTCAGGAGGTCTTCAACGCTTTCGCTTTCCCTCCATTTCTTGTGCTTTTTGGCGTATTCGTCAAGAGCCGGTCCGCCCTGCTCCCTTGAGAATAGCTTAAGCCAGCTCAATTTCTCCGGGTCTACGCTGGCGTCCAGAAGGTTGAACCCGGCAAAGAGTTCCGCTTCTTCCGGATGCTCAAAAAAATCGGAATTAAAGACGCGCCAATGGGTGAAATTTGTCAAAACAACCCACCGGATTCCACTGTTTTTTCCGTATTCAAGTGCCTGCCTTGCATATTCTGGGTTGTAGACATTCTCGGAGAACTTCTTGACCTCAACGTAGAAGTCCGGCCTAATCCTGCCGGTTCTCTTGAAGGCGTAGTCCACTCTTTTAGTCTTGCCACCGCTTCTGACCCTTTTTTGTGGCATGACTTCTGCGCTAAGCCAATCCCAGCCAAGCAATCCGAATATCTGGCTAAGGTACTCCTCCGCCTTCTTTTCCGTTTCATTATCTTTATTGGGCAGACGATTTAGTTTCGAATACAATTCTAGTATTCGTGACTTTATTTCCTCATCTGTCCCCATGAAGATGTATCACCATATAAGGATTAAAAAGCTCTCCAAAGCGTCCCGCCGGTCAACCGCCTCTAGAGCAATTCCTTTCTCCTGTCTATGATGTCCTTCGCATCAGGCCCTGTCCCAATCAGCGTAACCGGCACGGAGAGCTCCTTCTCTATTCTCTCTATGAATTTTTTGGATTCAGGAGTGAGTTTCGCATACTCCCGAACTCCGGCATTTCCGGCAAACCTGACATCCAATTTGGTCAGGGCAATCTGCGTCGCCCCGTTAATCATCGCGGCGAGGCGCAAATCATCCCAGTGCAGGTCTTTTGAGGTTCTGCGCGGGCGACCAGTAACCGTTCCGTATTCCTGGAAGCCAAGTTTCTTTGCCTCATCAACCGAAATCTCCCCGGCAAAAGGCCCGTTCCCAACGCGGGTGGTATAAGCCTTTATTATCATGATTACGTGGTCTATGTTCGTGGGCCCAAGCCCGACATCAGCAGCAATCGTAGAGGCGCTCACATCTTTTGAGGTAACGAATGGGTAAGTCCCATAAAGCACGGAAAGCATGAAGCCCTGGGAGCCCTCCACCAGCACGTTCTTTGCTTTATTTACCGCAGCCGGAACGTCCGTGATGAATTCCTTGAGCTCCGGGAATTCCTGCGCCAATTTGGCGCTCCGCGCCGCACGCGCGGTTATTGCGGGACCGCAGCCCGTTTTGGTCGTTCCAATCTTTGCGCTCAATTCCGCGGCTGCGTCCGCCTCCTTATACTCTTTTGTGATTACGGTGCATCTCTTGTCCACGAATACGCGTCCCTTGGTGCCGGTTAGCTCCACTTCCCTTTTGAGCACTTCCGGGTCAACGGCAACCCCGGCGCCAATCATTATTTTTGATTTAGGATTATTTATGCCGCAGGGAAGCATCCGAAGCCCATATTTTTTCCCGTCAAACTGGACGGTGTGCCCTGCGTTAGGCCCAACGCCCCCACGCGCGACAATCTCCGGATTGTCAGAAATCGCAAGGTAAGAAGCGACCTTTCCCTTCCCCTCGTCCCCGAACTGGCCCCCCACGATGATGGTCTTCATAGCTAAAGCCTCCCAGAGAGTATCTCCACGCACCTTTTAAGCACTATTTCCGGCTTCGCCTTTGCAGAAGAGCCCGCAGCCTTCGCGTGCCCCCCTCCGGCTCCGTGGAACTCATTCCCGAGTTGCATCATCACTTCATTTATGGGAACGGGCACGCTTTTCCGCGCACGGGCGGAAATCTTCGTCTCCCCGTCCGCGCGTTTCCATCTCGCGACGAAAACCGCGTCCGCGAATTCCGAAAGCGCGGAGGCGACATAGGATTCGTGTTCCCGGACCTTCACGGTCGCAATCAGGTAGTTCCCGTGCCGGGTTATCCTCATCTTCTTCACGGACTTGAGAACCAGTTCCTTCAGCTCGGAAGTAGGCTCGGGCTCCCCGTATTGCAATATCTCCGGGTAATCCTTTCCGCACTTCTCCATGAGGGAAACGAGCATCTTGAATGTGGATAAGTGCCCGCCCTTGAAGCGCGCACTATCGGAAACAATCCCGCAGGCGAGCGCAAAGGCAACTTCCGGCTTTATCTCCGGCAATATCTCAGCAATCATCTCCGCGGTGGCGGCAGCGGAGGAGTTCCGCAAAACCAGCCCCGCCTTGAGCATGTGGTCGTTCTCCCTGTGATGGTCTATAATG
This sequence comes from uncultured Microcaldota archaeon, assembly GCA_903920925.1. Lineage (GTDB taxonomy): Archaea > Micrarchaeota > Micrarchaeia > Anstonellales > Bilamarchaeaceae > CAIXOA01. Next base: position 7,031 of record CAIXOA010000164.1, read on the forward strand.
AGCAGAATGGGCCATCCTTCCGCGCTTTTCACCAATTGGGGCGCACTGGTATCCACAACAATTAGCCCGTCATAATCCTCCTTTTTGAGGGAGGAGAGCTTCCGGGGCGAAATGCCAATCCTGTCCGCAAACATCTTCCCGGGAACGTCCATCCGGTCCTCAATCGCCATCTCGGAATTGGGAAAAACAGAATGCAAAGCATAGATGGAGGAAAGCGCATCCACGTCCGCGTTCATGTGCGAAACGATGGCCATGCGCCTGTTCCTGTTAGCGGAAAGGAAAGAAAGGAATTTATCCCCTAATTCATTCATTTTGGCCCAGCTCATCCTTCAGCTTCTTCTGAAGCCTGAGAAGCTCGCTCTTCACTTTCTCCTCCTGGGCGCTGAGCGTCTTCACCCGCATCTCCATGAGGCTCTTCCTCTCGTTCAGGTCCTTCTCCGCTTCAGCCGCGGTGGTCTTTATCATGACGCTGCCTATCGCCTTGTACACGTCCCCCTTCGCCTTCTTCAATTCCTCAAGCGCGAGGTTCGCCTCGTTCAGCTGCATCTGTATCTGCTGCTTCTGCATCAGCACCGCCTGGAACTGCCTTTCGTAGTTCTGCAACTGCGCCACTTCCCTCTCCAATTCCCCTTTTTCAGCCATTATTCCACCTTATTGATCCCTTCAATCGCCTGCAGGTAGCGGAGGTACGCGTTGAGCGTAGCGCGGAGCGCCACGATGTCCGAAGCCTCCGCCTCCACCACCAATGTTTTTCCGTCGCGGAAAACCCGCGAGCCCACCCGTTTGGAGGTTTCCTCCTCCCCCTTCAATGCGTGCAATGCGCCCTCCGCGGACCTCTCGTCCGGGAAGGAGGCTCTTATCCTTCCGGAGGCGCGCATCTAATCCGTGCCCATCTCCTTCGCCACCGGCGGCCTGCACTTGAAAAGCACCTTGGCGCCCGTTGGCGGGAACTCGAAAGTCTTCAGGCTCGAGATGGTAACCTTGTTCCCGGTCTGCCATTCGTTGTATTCCCCCATCCTCACTCACCCTTTTTCTTCTCTTCAGAAAGCACACGCCTCGCGGTCTCGCCCCCCTCGCTGGTGAGGGAGTAGGCAGCGCCGGCTATGCGCGCGCCGCAGGAGCGGCATCCCCAGAGCGCATAAGAAACCCTCTTCACGGAGCGCTTGCCGCACTTGGGGCACTCATACCTCTTCCTCCTCTTGTCGTCCGCCTTCTCCCAGAGCTTGCGTATCTTCCTTCCGTATCTTGCGGTCCTCATATCCCACACCTAAACGTAATCCCTGAGCTCATTCCCCTTCCTGAGCGCCACATCGACGCATTCCATTACCTCGGACTTTTTCAGGCTTCCAACGCCGGATTTCTGCATGCACACGATGTATCCGTCCACGGTCCCGACCGTGAGCTGGCATTCCGCGGCCCTCTCCTCCTCCCTCAGCGGGTCGAGAAGGAGGTGGTCGCCCACCTTTATGAATGTGCACGTGAGTGGCTTGTCCGGGAGGTTGAGCGGGCCCTTGTAATCGCCGCGCACTATCTTCCCGTCCACGACATTGGGGACCTTCGTGTCCGCGAGCGCCGCCGCGGCCGCGAGCGCCGCGGTGTCCGTGAGGTTCCCCCCGTGGTCCATCACGTACAAATCGATGAATATCGCGAGGACCTTGCCCTCCTCGATGAACATGCCCTTGGTGTCGATGACCTCGGCGCTCCTTATGCCCCTGTCCACCACGCGCGCGAGTTCTATTGAATACGGGCTGGGCGGGCCGGGCTCAAAGGTGGGCGAGGCCAGCGGAAGGAATTCCGCCATGACCATGAACACGCCCTCCGTGGGCCTGTCCGCGAACGGCGTCATCTCCCCGAATTTCACGCTGCAGAGCACCTTGGAATCGCCAATCTGCGCAAGGGCTGAGCCCTCGGCGGTGGTGAGCACTCCCTTCTGCACGGTCACCTTCCGGTAATCGTACTTCTGCCTCTCGTCCATCCTCTTGCCCTGGGCAAGCATGTTGGAGAGCATCTCCCTCTGCACTTCCTGCAGGACCATTTCGCGCATTTCTTCTCCCATCAAAATCACATCCTGAATTCCTGCTTCTCCGTAACTTCGTAGCTCTTCCTGAGCGCCTCCGCCTGCAAGGCGTACACCTTCTCCGCGCCCTCGATCGCCGCGTCTATGTTGGCGCCGAGCTCCTCGGGCGTGAGCCTCCCGTCCATCTGCATGAGCACGATTTCCTTGCTCCTGTGCTTGAACGCAATCGGCATGTCGGATTCGCCGAAGTTGTCCTCCGCTTTCCCCAGGTCCACGACCAGGTGGCCGTCAACCTTCCCGACCGCGACGCTGGAAATCATGTCCTTCATGGGCAGGCCCGCGCTTGCGAGGGCAACGGTCGCCGCGGCAATCGCGGCAATCCTCGTCCCCCCCTCCGCCTGGAGCACATCCACATAGATGTCTATCTGCGTCTTGGGGAATTCCCCTGTCATCACCACGCTGTCGAAGGCCTCCTTTATGACCTTGGAGATTTCCGTGCTCCTCCTGTTCGGGCCGCTCCTCCCGTGCTCCTCCAACGACGCAAAGGGGGACATGGTGTACCTGCACTTCATGAGCGCCTTGTAAGGGTTCGCGTCGTGCTTCGGGATGCATTCCCTCGGCCCGTATACGCCGCAGATGACCTTGTTTCCGCCCCATTCCACGTATGCGGAGCCTTCTGCCTCCTTCAGCACCCCCGCGACAATCTTCAGGGGCCTGAGCTCGTCGAGAGCCCTTCCATCTATCCTTTTCCCGTCCTGGAAAAGGACCGGTTTGTCTGCACTTCCTCCCATGTTTTTCACCTATTTGTTATCTTCAAGGTATTTCGCGACCACGTCCGTAAGCCCGGAGGTGTGCGCGTTTTCTATTATGAGCCTTATGGCCTTGAGCACGAGCGGCACGTTGCCCCGGGTGCCTATCCAGATGTAGCCGTTGTTGCCTACGAAAATAGAGCATCCGCTCTTTTCGCGTATCTGGTTGAGCATGCTGCTTTTCTTCCCGATTATGCGCGGGACCTTTGAGGGCGGCACGGTGATGATTTTTCCCGGAGGCAGCCGGTCCACCTCGCCTATGTCCACGTTACCGACCTCGTCAACCCAGGCTATTTTTCCGTACACCATCCCGCCCATGTCCAGCGTAATCCTCACCTTCCTGGTGGGTATCATGCCATTGTAGGGGAGATTAAGGTCCGTGGAATAGCCCGCGCGCCTCTCCTCAACGACTATCCCGACCACGTTGTCCCCGACCTTGGGCTTGTATGTCATCTGGAGTGGGATGAACTTTTCCTCCCTCATCATCCCCATGACGGTCGCGTATGTTTTCCCTTCGTGGAGGTATGTGCCCGAGGCGCTGACCTCGCGCCCCCACACAACCTCTCCGGGAAGAATCATCTTTTCCATTTCCTCACCTTTCAACAATCTTCGTCTCTATCTGCCCTGCGGTGAGCTTGTTCAGCCTGTCGAACACCTCCCCCTGCATCCCCGCCGGGATTTCTATCATGACCACGAGCGAGCCGTCGCTGAGCCACTGCTCCTTCTTTATCCCGTAGCTCTTCAGGGTCCCGTAGCACCTGTGCGCGTATGCCGCAGGCACCTTCACCGCGATATTTATTTTTTCAAATTTTATCGGGATTAACGGAAGCAGGAGCTTCACGATGCCCGGGACCTGCTCCCGCGGGTCCTTGAACGGGTCTATGTGAATGCGCACCTCTTCCAGCGCGTTCTCCAGCCGCTGGATTGGGATGGGCGCCTTCGTGCGGGCGTCAATCGCCTCCATGCAGATTATGGCGAGGATTTTCTTCCTCGTCTCCTCCATTTTTTTTCGTTTCTGCTCGGTGGTGAGCTGCACCTCGCCCTTTTCAAGCATGATTTTCAATATCTCGTAGATGTCCGTGGTGCCGAAGGCCTTCTTTATCGCCTCGGCCTTGTGCCGCTCTCCATTTTTCGCATCCTCGAATACTTCATCCACAACCAGGATGTTCTTCAAATCCTTCTTGCTGCCCTCCAGGTACAGGTAAGCATTGTCCGGGTCGAGAAACAACTCGAAGTGCACGCCCTCCCTGTCGTAGGATGCAATAATGGCTTTGTCTAGAGATACCATAGAATTCCTCAGAATTCAGTGGGAAATATCTTATCGGGACGGCTTTTTAAATATTTGGGGTGCAGAAATCCAAATATGCAGAAGGAAATCCTGCTGCTTGCCATCCTGCTTCTTGCAGGCTGTGCACAGCAGGAAGCTGGAGTGAGGGTGGAAAACATGGCAGGAAAGAAAATAGTGATGGTTGTGGCACCGGAGAATTTCCGGGACGAGGAATTCACGGTTCCGCGGGATTATTTTGCATCCAAGGGGATAGCGGTAACAGTGGCGGGCGTGCGAAAAGGGATTTGCAGGGGGGTGATGGGAACGCAGGCGAACGCAACGCTTTCCCTGGCTGAGGTGAAGGCGGCCAATTTTGACGCGGTTGTTTTCGTGGGCGGGTCCGGGACGCCGACTGTCAGGAAGGAGAACGAGTCGCTGCGCATAGCACGCGAATTCGCCTCTTCGGGAAAAGTTGTCTCCGCAATTTGCTGGGCCGGCACAATTCTCGCGAAAGCGGGGGTGCTGGAAGGGAAGAATGCGGCGGTTTGGTACGGAGACGACCC
>CAIXOA010000165.1 GCA_903920925.1 uncultured Microcaldota archaeon
AGGCGCTCCCCACCTCCCTAGGCCTCTGCGACCAGGACAAGAGCAACGCTTCCACGCTTTTCGTCCAGTCCGTCTCCAGCCATTCCAACATAATAGATTATTCGAATGAGGATAACTGCGGAAATTTCGTCCATTCCCTGGTTTCCCAGGGAAAGCTGTCCGCTGCCATCATCATTCCCAAGGGTTTCCAGGAGGGGATAGCCGCAGGCGTCTCCCAGAACATGACCGTTTTCCTTGACAACTCCCGCGTGCAGATAAGCCCCTCGGTGGAGGCGTTCCTCAAGGCGGCGGCCCAGGGGACCGGGCAGGAGATAGGCACCCGTTTCATTTTGAGCGTATGGGCTAAGCTGAACAACGCGAGTTCCCAGCTCGACAGCATCCTTGTGGATGTGAACGCATCCCGCGCCAAGGCCCTCGAGATACAGGCGAGCATAAGCGAGACCTATTCCTCGCTCTCCGGCCTCAACTTCTCCACGCTCACCTCCCAGCTGGATGCCGCGAACTCGACGCTGGACGGCACGGTGCTCCAGCTCCAGTCCGCCCAATCCAACCTCACGGTGATGCAGTACAGGCTGCAATCCTATGACGAGGAGCTCACGCAGACGGAATCCGATTTGCTGCGGATGCGCACCGTCCTGCAAAATGCCTCCGGCTCGATTTACAACGCGAGCTCTTCGGTCAACTGCTCAAACCCGGTTTTCATCCCCTACTGCATATCCCTCGCCTCCATGAACGCATCCGTCTCCTCCGCCCTTTCCGATGTGGACCTGAGGCTCTCCAAAATAAACGCATCCCGTGCGGAACTCCGGGAAATCAATTCCACCATTGATGATTTCAGGGCCAACATCGCGACCTCGCTTTCCGGGACCGAGGACGTGCACGCCCGCATCTCCACCATGTATGCGTTCGTCTCCTCCCTGGAGGAAAGCAGGGCCGAATCCCTCCGCACCATGCGGGAGATAAACTCTTCCGCCGCACAGCTCGTTTCCAAGAGCGACGAACTCAGGGCCCTCATACTAAGCAGCAAGGCCCAGATAAACGAGATAACCTCAAGGGACGCGATTTCCGTTGTGGCACCCATCCTCTTCTCTTCCCAGAACATCTTCAGCTCGCGCACCTTCTTTGATTTCCTCCTTCCCAGCCTGATTCCCCTCATACTCATGTTCGTATCATTGTTCCTCGCATCCACCTCGCTGGTGCGGGAGAAGAACTCCCTCACCCTTGAGCGCGTTTATGTCGCGCAGGTCCCGCTCGGGGAATATGCGTTAATCAAAATAGTGAGCTACACCATAGTCCTTTTCCCGGAGGTGCTCCTCCTCCTTGCGACCGCCTCCCTGGTGTACGGCGCGTTCCCCATCACCGACACATCACTCATCATTTTCCTCTCCGCCGCGCTCCTCCTTCTCCTCTTCGCATTCAACGCCCTCGGAATAATAATCGCCGCGTTCTCCGAATCCGAGGCCACGGCATTCCTCGCCTCGCTCGTAATCGGGCTTCCCCTCCTCTTCATGAGCGGAATACTCTTCCCGTTCGAGTTCATGCCCGCGCCCATAGTGCTCCTCGGGCAGGCGACGCCGCTCACTCCCGCAATAATCGCGATGCAGAGCGGAATCCTCTACATGACGCCCAACTTCTCCATCTTCACTACTCTTATAATCTACGACATACTGCTTGCAATCCTTGCGGCAGGCGCCCTCTATTCCACGAAGGGCAGGGGTTAGCCTCCCGCCGGCTTTCGCAAATCTAGCCCAGGGGCGCATGCCCGTCCGGCAAGGGTACATTTGGCACTTCCAACGGAG
>CAIXOA010000166.1 GCA_903920925.1 uncultured Microcaldota archaeon
ACGGTGGGTATCCTCTTCGCAGGCACGAACCCGCCGAGCTTCTGCGAGGTTGTCGCAGAGAGCGACTTCACTATCTCGCTCGCCAGCAATTCATCCTGGTCCGCCTGCACGTTGTGCTTGAGCTTCTCCTCGGCTCCGCGGGGGACGTTCGCGTCCCTGAATATCCTTGTGAGCGCGCTCTCGTCCGTTTTTACGAACGGCTCCTTTCCTTCAAGAATCCTGTCGTTCGCCTTCCCCAGTATGTTGGAAAATTCGGCGATGTCCCTCCTGCTCGCCCCGCCCACCTTGAGCGCAGACAGCAGCCCGGCGGCCAGCACCATGTTCCTCTTCTTCGTCCTCTTGAACAGCCTGGACAATATGCCCGCCTCGCCGGGGCTCAGTTTCCCTTTCGTCGCGTCCATCACTTTTCCCGAGAACCTGTCAAAATCAACTGCCATGCCTCCCTATCCTTTCGCAGGTTTATAAAATTTTCCCTATTCGACCGAGGGTATCCCCTTCCCGGTTTCCGGCCCCATCCTGAAAGCGAACGTCATCTGCTCCCCGCCCGAAGAAACCGTCTTGTGCAGGACAATCGCCCCCTCTCCCGGAAGGCAGGAGGCAACCTGCAGCCCGTCCATGGCCACGCACAGGCCGGTGAGTTCCGTTATCCGTTCCACGTCCACGTTCATTTTGTCCTCGTTCGGCCAAAGCACGCCGCACCCATCTTCCAGTCCGCTGCATCCATCAGCAAGCTTCCACAACGGCTCGAACCCGCCCCTTAGGTACAGCACCCTCCATGCATCCTCAGCCAATTCATATTCATAGAGTTGCGAATGCTGCACCGGATAATGCAACAACCCGAAGGATAGGAAAGAGACAAGCACCACAAGCGAAATCGCCGCTTCCAGCGTTTTAATCATCACATCCATTTGCCCGGAAATCTATTTAACTTCTTCTTGAGTAATCCGCCTGATGCTTTTAACAGAAAAGTACGCCCCCCAAAAGACCGACGATGTGCTCGGCAACCTGGAGCTTAAGCGCCAGCTGAAGCGCTGGGCCCTGAATTGGGGAAGGGGCGAGAAGGGGAAGCCCATCCTCCTCACCGGCCCGACCGGGGTCGGAAAAACCGCCCTGGTCAACGCCCTCGCAAAAGAACTGAGCCTCGAGCTCGTGCAGATGAGCGCAAGCGACTTCCGCAGCCGCGAGCGCGTGGAAAAGGTGATAAGCGGCGCGGCGATGGCCTCCACCCTGTCCGGAAAGGGAAAAGTGATTCTCATAGACGACATCGACGCCATGGCGGGGAGGGAGGATTACGGCGGAGTGGCCGCAATAGCCGCAATCCTGCGCGAAAACAACTGCCCCCTCATCCTCACCGTGACCGATGCCTACGAAAAAAAGATCTCCTCCATCCGCTTCCTCTGCGAAATCCTGAAGATGAGGCGCTCCATCGCGCCAAGCGTCGCAAAGCTGCTCGCACGGATTGCGGAGGGGGAGGGCATCCCCTGCGCCCAGGAGCGCATAATGGAAATCGCCCAGAATTCCAACGGCGACATCCGCGCCGCCATCAACGACCTGCAGTCCTGCTCGCCAGGGCTCCGCGACCAGGAGAAGAGCATGTTCGAGCGCCTCACCTCCCTGTTCAGGGCATCCACGTACAAGGAGGCGAGGGAATCCGCCTTCGGCGACGTGGAGCACGATTATCTCAAGCTCTGGATAGATGAGAACCTC
>CAIXOA010000167.1 GCA_903920925.1 uncultured Microcaldota archaeon
CCATGCGCTCCGCACAAAGGAGGCGGAGGTCGTGGAGCATGTTGAAACCCGTGACTGCCTCGGGCATGCCCTCTCATTCGGAAAGGTGCATATAGTGGACACCGTATATGGATTCGCAATAAAGGATGCGTATTCAAGCACGAGATTGGGCGAGCACCATTTCGAGACGCCCTATATCTATGAATTCGACACTTTTGCGATTTGGCTGGATGTTGACGACCTGGTGCCCATAATCCAGAATTTTGGGGATGGATTGCACGCATTCGAGCATGTTTCAATTTCCATGATGCCGGCAATCACCGGCGCGGACCCGAAGGAGATAGGGGGCATTTCATATCCTACCGGAAGGATGTATGTGTATGATGGGGTGCCGGACGGAAACGGAATCACTCACATAGTGTTCAACAAATTCGAGGCCGTGGCGCAGATGGCGCTGGACCGCTTTGAAAAATGCCCCTGCGAGAAGGGCTGCCCGAAATGCATTTTGGACCCGATGTGCGGGAATGATAACCGGTATTTGAACAAGGAGAGCGGGAAAATAATCGCGGAAGAACTGCTCAAAAAGCATTAGAGGTCGGAAATGTCCCTTCCAATCAATTTCGCATCTTCCCATCCTATCGTGTAGCTCTCCTTCGCCTCCTTGAATACGGAAAGGGGAATGAACACCCATCTCTCCCTATTCCTTCTCCATGCGATAAAAGTGGTAATCCCCGCCGTCTCGGTCCACTTTTTCAAATTTTCGAACTGGTCCCTCTTTATCGCCAACCTATCGTTCTCCCAAGCCTTGCTCTCAATCGCATAATGCGCGGAACTCTTGAACGCGAGCAAATCCGGAGATAATGAATTCACTCCGCTCCCCGCAGCGCGCACCACCATGAAGCCCCGTTCCGAGAACATCTTTATGAGTTCCCTTTCCGCGCCCGCTCCTTTTCGATAATGGTACAAGTCAGCACCTTACTATTCCCCTCTCCGCGTCCACTTCCACGCTCATCCCGTTTTTTATGAAAGAATACATGTCCGTCTCCAGCATGTCCATCATCGGAATCTTAGAGATAATAGCCCCCACCGCAATTATGGTTTCCGCCTCCAGATTGATTATCGCAAGCGGCGCAACCCCGTTCTTTTTCAGTTGTAGCATTATGTATGAGCCCACGGTGGAGCCTTTTCCCCTTGGGAATACGAGAATCCTTCCCGCAATGCTCTTGCCCTCCAATTCGTGCCCCTTCTCGACCACGATTCCGGTCTTCGGGTTCACGCTCCCCAGGAATGAGATGGGCTGCATGGTGACCAGTGCCGGCCCCTTTGCATACCCTCTGGAAATAACCCTTCCCTTCACAATCATTTCTTCCGCACCTTTTCCCTGCCCGCACCCTCAAACTCCAGCAAATCCCTCAGTTTCCCGAAATGCACTTTTTGTTGGCACATCGTGGGCAGGTATTTCACCGCCTTTGCGGAATTCACGCCCGTATTTTTGTAACCCATCTCCTCCATGGGCGACACGACCATGCACGTGTCCGCAACCAGCTTCCCGCCCGCCCTTTCAATAATCTCATTCAGCCCCTGCTTCGCCGCAATCTCCTTAACAATGCGCGAGACGCAAATCCACAAGGGCTTCTTCAGTTTCTTTCCGCGCACCATTTCCGCAATCTCCTTTATCTCGGCGAGGGATGCGTGCGGGCATCCGGTGGTGATTATGTCCTCCTCCGGAGTCTCGTCAAGGGTTTTCCTCATCCTTCCCATTTCCGAATCATCCACGGTAATTTTCTCCGCCCCATCCCTCAATTTCCATTCAGGAGTAATCCCCTTTATGAAAAAGAGGGAGTTTGAGCCGAACGCGGCCATGGC
>CAIXOA010000168.1 GCA_903920925.1 uncultured Microcaldota archaeon
CGCTCATGGGATTTATCTTGTGGGTCCGGTACATCTCCATGGTGGCCTGCTGGAGCTTCGCTTTGTCATTCTTGAACTTTTCCTGGAGTTCCTTGAGCTTGGGCTGAAGCTTCTGCATTTCCTTCATGGACTTGTAGCTCATGGTGCCCAGCGGCCACAGGATAAGCTTGATGAACACGGTGAGAATGATGATGGCGAGACCGTAGTTGCGGGCGTACTGGTAGATGTAGTTGAGCACCTTTAGAAGAGGAACGGTAAGCCACCGTATCCAGGTGCCGCCGAGATCGACGGACCGTTCAATCCCCAGACCTTCGGACTTCAGCCGCTCATATTCCTTGGGACCCACGTACAGTGCGTACCTGAATGTTCCCGACTGTCCCGGGGGAATGATATTCCGCGGTCCCTCGAGGGCCGTCGTCACCACATTCGCGGCATCCTGCACCATGACGAAGCCCGTGAGCGAGGGCTGTTCGGGGACGATGGACGCAATGAAATACTTGGTTTCATATCCTCCCCACTGGACATCGGGACCCGTGAATTTCCGTTCGTCGAGATTCTTGACCTTTTCAGTGACAAGCGCATTCTTCACCATCGCCACCGGCCCCTCATGGCTGTACCGGTCCGCTTTGGCGTCTGGATCGAGGTAATGGGTCCACGCCACCAGTGCGTTTTCCTTTATGGTGATGTTGGAAAGATTATGGACCTTGATTTCGAGATCGAAGGTGTATTTCCCGGGGTGAAAGGTGTAAATCTTGTCAACCTTTACCTCACCGGGATATGCCCACGAGAATATGAGCTGGCGCGGCGCCTCCCCTCCCGCTATGGCAAGGGAGCCTGCGCTCGCCTCGTAGAGCACGCCGCCGGGAATTGCTACAGTGGAATCGGGGAAGCCGACGGTGAGCGGATAGTCGCCGGTGCCTGTGGCAGACACAAGTTCGACGGGCCCTGAATCCGTTGCAAGACTTTCCCTGTAGTCGCGGAGCATGAAAGATTTCAGGCTTGCGCCCCGGGTGGTGAATACCGCCGTATAAAGCGGCGTTTCAACGGTTATATCTTTCGCTTCGCCGCCGTTCTTTTCGATCGCAAGCCGCTTGAGGGGAGCTTCCTCCGTCCCCGGCGCCCCCGGCGCGACTGCGTTACCCTGCGGTTCTGCGGGGGACTTCTCTTCCGCGGGCTTTTCCATCGTCACCCCGGGCTTCGGGGGATGGGTTTTCATGTAATAATATTGATAGCCTATCAGCAGTAAAAGCGACAGGACTATGGCGAGGAATGTCCTCTGTTCCAAGGGTAACCTCCTGATTGTCCGAACCAGCGCTCATTTTATGGGGTCATATCCGCCCGGATTGAAAGGATGGCACCGAAGTATGCGCAGGATGCCCATTGCAAGGCCTCTCATCACGCCGTGGCGGTCAATGGCCTCTTTTGCATACTCGGAGCAGGATGGATAAAACCGGCAACTCGGCGGCTTGAGCGGGGATATTATTTTCCTGTAGACGGTTATGAGAAAGAGTAAGGGTAAGGCCAGGAGCCGTTTCATCGCTATTCAGGCAAAAAGCCCGGCTTGACGGAGTAGGCGTTCAAGTTGTGCCTTCCTCTCGTCCAAGTGATCAAATCCAGGATATAGGACGACCGCCACATCATGCCCGGGCGAAAAACGGGACTTCCCCAAACGCCAACACTCCCGGACGAGACGACGAGCCCTGTTCCTTGCCACGGAATTGGGATACGACCGAACCGGTACGAAAACCACTCTATTCTTCACGAGGGCATTGGATAAAACATGTACCCGCATGCCCTTGCAAGAGAATCGAGTCCCGCGAGAGAAAATCTGTTCGATCTCCGCTCGCTTCCGAACCCTGTCGGCTTTCCTAAACCCTTGCCCGGGGATATCTAGACCTCGCCCCCGAGTCCCCGGATCAGTAGGGCTTCTTCTCGTCGGAAGCGGACAACTGGACCCGCCCCTTCGCCCGCCGCCTTTTAAGGACGAGACGGCCGCCCTTAGTCTTCATCC
>CAIXOA010000169.1 GCA_903920925.1 uncultured Microcaldota archaeon
CCTCCTCCGCAGGCCCCTCTGAAATCATGTTGATGAGCGGCTTGTTGTTCTTGAAATCCATGCCTATCTCGCACTCTATTTTTCTTCCCTCGTGCGAGGAGATGACCTTTATCGGCTTCCCGGTAGTAATGAGCGCATACATGGTGCAGCCCGTGGCCCCGATCCCCTGCTGGCCCCTCTGCTGCATATACCTGTTGAATTTCGTCCCGGCAAGCATCATTCCCAGCGCCTTGCCTATGTGCGTTTTCGGGATGCCGGGCCCATTGTCCTTCGTCCTGACCTTATATTTCTCCTCCCCCTCCCCCGCCACCCACACCTCCACCTCAGGGTAAATTCCCGCCTCCGAGCAGGCGTCCAACGAATTAGTGACATACTCGTGCACGATGGTGGTGAGGCTCCTCACCTTCCCGGAGAAGCCCAGCATCTGCCTGTTCTTCTTGAAGAACTCTGCAACAGAGTACTCCTTGAACTTCGAGAATAGCCCATCGCCCATCTGGTCGCCTCTACTTGCCCTTCAGCCTGTCGAACATCAAGGTTTCCTTTATTCTACCCAGATAATTTATAACCGTTGTGTGCGGCGCGCCCTCCATTATCATCCGTATCGCCTCTTTGGTGTATTCCATCGCATCCGAGGGAGCGATTATGCCGACAGTGTGCCCATAAACCTCTATGGTGGATTCCGTCGCCTTCTCTATGTCCTCCTTGATCTTCCCCTTCTCGCCGATGATTCTCCCCTTCACCCGCCTCATCGCGTTCTCCCCGGAGAAGTGCTCCCTCAAATCTATCAGATAGAAAGAATAATTCTCCTTGAACAGCTTCCTCGCCTCCTGCGGCGAGAATCCCCTTCCAATCGCTTGCACGACGTCCTTCGCAAGGTAGGTCCATACGCTCTCGCCCCCCAACTCCACCTCGCCCTCCTCGCTTACCACGACCTTCACTTCATACTTCTTCTCAATCTGGGGCTTCGCCTGGAGCAGCGCGCCAATTCTATCCTTCGGAATCCTTATTATTTCCATGATTTCGCCTTGCACTACGGAAGCTCCTTCGGGGCTTCCGACTTTTCAGCTTCCTTATCGCTGCTGCGATGACTGGCAGAAACCTGCGGGTTTCCGCCATCCTGCTTCCTGTTCCCAGTCTCCGGTTTGCCTAAAATATCTTTCGCTTCCTTCTTTCCGTACACGGATTCTGCGAGCTCCGCGAGTTCCCTGTTCACCTTTTCGTTATACTTCCCCGCGTATTTCCCGAATTCCCCCTTTGCCGCCTCCTTGTTATTCTTGATTATTTCCTTCAGCAAATTCTTCGAATACGGGTCGAACTCGTACACATACGCCGCCACCGCCTTCTTCCCGACGTCCGCGTCCACGATGCCCGAGAGGTTCTCCAGCACCACCTTCTTCGCCCGCACGTCCCAGTCGTCCATCAGGTCCATGAACACCTTCTTCACGTGCGCGTCCTCCTTCACCATCAGGGACAGCGCCTCCAGCGCATAGAGTTGCGGCTCGTTTATCTCGCTCTTCGCGATGAACATGAGCTGCTCCTTCAGCGCCTCCACCAGCCTCCTGTCCCCGAGGTGGGAGATGTACGCGAGCACGGACTCCGAGGGCCTCCCGTTACCGAGCGATTCCCTCATCCACGCGAGCAGCTCGGGCTTGCCCTCCGTCGCATGCCCCAGCGCCAGCATCATGTTCAGGTTCGGGCCCCTCCTCCGGTCATACAAATTATCCAGCAGCCTTTCCAGCACGTCCTTCCATCCGCCCGCGACCACCATGTCCAGGATGCACTCCGCAAGCCTCGCCTTCGCCATCTTCACGTGATATGTCTTCTCATCCTCCAGAAGCACGGTCGCGCCTATGTTCACAAGCGCCTCCCTCCTGTTCGCGCTTTTCTTGAGAAGCTCCTCCACGCCGCTCTTCTCCTTGTACGCCTTCATGATTTCCCAGAAGAGCTCCCGCGGGTTCCTGTCCGCGTCCGTCTTGTATTTCGAGAGCTTGGAAATCTCCTCAGGCACTCCCGGGGGCTTCTCCTCTTTCGCATCCTGAACCATGTAAATCTACACCTATTCCAAGAGGAAGGGGGGACATCCGCATCGCTGCGGCGATGTCTGGCGAAGTTCTGCGGAACTTCACCACCCACCTTCTCTCTAGGGTACTCATAACCCCCCGACTAGAGGGATTAATGCACTAATCTTGCATAAACAAGATTAAAAACCATTCTTTCCGCCTTCACTCAATCAAGTATAAAATTAATCAACATCGTCTTCAATCCGCCAGCACCCCTTCCCTCCCTATGCACCTTCTCCTTCAGCTTCCTCTTGAATATCTCGCCCGCAGTCATTATCGTCTCCACAAAGAACACGCCCGCAAGTATGTAGAACACGAAAAGGAAGTAGAAGAACACCCGCGGGAGCATGAGCAGGGAAAATACGAACGCAAGGCCGACCGAGGCGACCAGCAGGAGCACCACCGCTACGCTTCTCGTCATCATCTTCCTGTCCAAATCCTCGTAGGGCGCCTCCGCATACAGGAAAGCCCTGCTTATCCCGTGCGTTATCTGAATGGCAGACTTGAAGAATTTGGGCGCCTCGTACGCAATCCCGGCGAGTGCGAGAATCGCAGCCAGCA
>CAIXOA010000170.1 GCA_903920925.1 uncultured Microcaldota archaeon
ATAATTATCCGGACGATCTGGACCCGAACACGCAGCGCATGGCGTCCGCGAGCATGCTCAGCTCCTAGGCGGTTTCAGCATCTTTCTTCGCTGCTTTTTTCTTTCTTGGGGCAGTGGCCTTCTTTCTCGGCTTCTTCCCCTTCTTCTCCGCGCCTTCCTCGGCTTTCTCCGCTTCTTCCTTCGCCTTTTCCTTCTCCGCCTTCCTCTTGCCCCAGTTCTCCTTGCTCTTGCAGTTCACGACCAGGCACATCTCGAAGGCCCTCCCAGTCCGCTTCACCTTCGCCATGGGCCCATCGCACTCGGGGCATTTCTTTTCCAATAATTGTATATACGCGCCGAAGGGAACCGGATATGCGTTCCTGCAGTCAGGATACCCGGAGCATCCGACGAACTGCTTCCCGGTCTTCATCCTTATGAGGCGCAAAGGCTTCCCGCATTTGGGGCATATTGCTTTTGCGGTTTCAGCCTCGGTCTGCTTCACGGATGCGAGCAGTTCCTTCCCGACCTTTTCCTCATTCCTCTTGAAATCATCCAAAATTTGTATGAGTATCTCCTTCCCCTCTTCTATCACAACTTCCTTGCCGAGCCTTCCTGCCACCACGGCCTCCATCTCATCATCAAGCTTTCTGGTGAGGTTCTCATCGAGTATTTTCGGGGAATAGGTGCCCAAAACCTCCCAGACGCGCATCCCGAACGGAGAGACTTCTATGCTCCTTCCCTCCGCGTACCCCCTCTTGAATAATGTATCCACAATCACAGCGCGGGTCGCCTTCGTCCCGAGGTGCTTCTTCTCCAGTTCGGAGATGATGCTCGCGGGCGAATACCTGTTCGGAGGCTTGGTCTGCTTCTTTTCCTCCTTTTTCTCCTCTATGGGCGTGCCCTCCCCGTTTGTGAAGGGCGCGACCGCCTTCTCCTTGTTCTTGTAATATGGGTAAAATTCTATCCATCCCTTCTCCACAATCTGCGAGCCGTTCGCATCGAACCCTTCCCCTCCCGCCCTCGCCTTTATCTTCGTGACCGCTATTTTCGCCGGAGGCGCAAAGCACGAGAGGAACCTCCTCACAATCAAGTCGTAGAGCTTCTTCTCCTGCTCGCTCAGCTTTCCGGGCTGCATGCCGGTCGGATGAATGGCCGGGTGCGCGGAATCCTCCTTCTTCCCTTCCCTCGGCCTGAACCATTTCTTGTCCAGAAGGATTTTCGCATGCGCGGAATATTCCGGATTGGCGGATAATTTGTCAATTATGCGCGCCAGCCCCAGTTTTGCCGGCAATTTCTGCGAGGATGTCCTCGGATAGGAAATCAGCGAGCCCTCATAGAGGGTTTGCGCGAGCGCAAGCGTTAGCGTGGGCGGGAACCCGAACGTACTATATGCCTCCAATTGCAGGGAAGTCAAGTCGAACGGAGGATATGCCCACACCTCCGCCTCCTTCTTCTCCACATTTTCTATTGTTGCATTCTGCCCCTTCGCTATTTTTGAGTACGCCGCGTCCGCCCTCGCCTCCTCCATGAACCTTCCGGCCTCGTGCAGGAACTCCGTGCCTTTCAGCCATATGCGTATTTCCCAATAATCCTGAGGTATGAACGCCCCTATCTCCTTCTCCCTTCTCGCAAGGATGTCCAGGGCAGGCCCCTGCACCCTCCCTATGCTCATTGTGCGGAAACCCCCCGCCTTTTTGAGCGCGGTCATCAGCGCCCTGGAGAGATTAATCCCGTAATACCAGTCCAGCACGTGCCTCGCCTCCCCGGCGAACGCATTGTTGAAGTCTATGCTGCCTTCCCTGTTCTCAAAAGAGTCCTGCAGCTCGGAAGAGACAAGGGATGAGAACTTCATCCTTCCCCCGTTCTCGCCTCCATAACAGAAGCGGTAAACATTGTATCCAATAAGCGACCCTTCAATATCATAGTCGCACGCCACCGTAACGCGGTCCGCCTTCTTCCCCAGCATGTTCAGGGTTTCGGTATAATCCCGGGTATAGTAAGAGAATTTGCTTATCTGGTAGGAGGGCTTCCACTCCACGTCGAACACGGGATAAGAATGGCTTTTTTTCACCTCCGCGAGGTTGAATAGGTGCCCCACCGCAGGCGCGACCGCATACTCATGCCCGTCCTTGGTAATTTCATAG